>WQUQ01000116.1 GCA_009782025.1 Desulfobulbus sp.
TTATTAACCCGGCAATCAAACAGATTGCATTGTTCCCCCCATCCCAACCTTCCCCCGCCAGCGGGGGAAGGGGCTTTGTTCCCTCCCCTGCTTGCGGGGGAGGGCTAGGGTGGGGGCCAACGGCGCAGGAAAGAGTATGGAAATTTGATTGCCGGGTTAATAAAACCCGCAACGATCAGCGCTTGGGCGGCCGCTCGAGGCGGACGATGGCCCGGCCATCGGCCAGTTTGTCGGGGGCCGCCTTCCAGGCGTGGCCGTAGATGACCTCGAAAGTCGCCGGCAGCTTGCCATCCTGGCGCATGGCTTCGTAAGCGGCCCGCGCCGCCAGCCAGCCTTGCCGGCCGCTCAAGCCGCGCCGGCGCGCCTTCATCGCACAGCTTGAACCGGCGGCGCGCAGTTCGGCGAAGAGGCCGTCCACATCGTCGTAGGTCAGCGTGATGATTTCCATATCCATCACCGGGTCGGCGAAGCCGCAGCCGACCAGCATATCGCCGAGATCGTGCAGGTCGATGAAACGCTGGGTGTGGGCATAACCATCGGCGAAAGCCGCCCGCAGTTCGCGCAGGGTATCCGGCCCCAGCGTCGAGAACATCAGCAAGCCGCCGGTTTCCAGCGCCCGGTGCGCCTCGGCCAGCGCCGGCAGGGGATCGTCCAGCCAATGCAAGAGCAGGTTGGACCACACCAGACCGACCGACCCCGCCGCCAGCGGCAATCGCGTCGCGTCAGCGGCCAGACGCAACGGTTCATTGCGTTTGCCGAGGCCAAGCCAGCGCTGCCAGGCGGACGCGCGCGCCGCCTCGGCGCGCAGCATTGCGGGAACCCGATCGAGGCCGAGCACTACGGCCTCGGGATAACGCGCGCCCAGGCCGGCGAAGCTGCCGCCGCGGCTGCAACCGAGATCGACGATACGGCCCGGTTGCAGCTTGACGTAATCGAGGCGCTCCTGCATGCGCCGGTCGATTTCACGAGCGAAGAAATCGCCCTGGTCATAGCCGTCGGCCACCTGGGCGAAGCGCCGGGCGACCTGGCGCCGGTCGACAAATCCGCTGGTGTTCACACGGCTTTGATACCGAGGCGGGCGAACAAGGCGTCGTCGCGCTCGGTTTCGGCATTGCCGGTGGTCAGCAGGTGGTCGCCGTAGAACATCGAGTTGGCGCCGGCCAGGAAGCACAGCGTCTGCAATTCGTCGCTCATTTCCTGGCGGCCGGCCGACAGGCGAACCCAGGAAGTCGGCATGGCGATGCGCGCGGCGGCGATGGTGCGCACAAACTCGAACGGATCGAGCCGCGGCGCATTGGCCAGCGGCGTGCCAGGGATCGGCACCAGATTGTTGATCGGCACCGACTCCGGCGGCTGCGGCAGATTGGCCAGTTGCACGATCAGCGCCGCCCGGTTCTGGCGCGACTCGCCCATGCCGATGATGCCGCCGGAACAGACGTTGATGCCGGCCTCGCGCACCTGATCCAGCGTATCGAGGCGGTCGTCGTGCGTGTGGCTCTTGATGACCTGGCCGTAGAATGCCTTGTCGGTGTCGAGATTGTGGTTGTAGTAGTCGAGGCCGGCGTCCTTGAGTTTTTCCGCCTGGCCATCCTTCAACATGCCCAGCGTCACGCAGGTCTGTAGCCCCAGCGCCTTGACCTCGCGCACCATCGCCAGCACCCGTTCGAGGTCGTTGTCCTTCGGCCCTTTCCAGGCCGCGCCCATGCAGAAGCGGGAAGCGCCCCTGGCCTTGGCCGCCTGGGCGGCGGCGACCACCTCATCGAGCGGCATCAGACGCTCGCGCTGAAGATCGGTTTCGGCGCGCGCCGATTGCGAGCAGTAGCTACAATCCTCGGAACAGCCGCCCGTCTTGACCGACAGCAGCGTTGAGCGTTGAATGGCGTTGGCATCGAAATGCTGGCGATGCACCCCCTGTGCCCGCCACAGCAGATCCATCAACGGCATTTCGTACAAAGCCAGGATTTCGGCAACCGTCCAGCGGCGAGGCGAGGCCGGAAGAGAAACGACGGGAGCGGCGGCGAAAGAATGAGCGAGAGAATCGGCGTGCATGAAAAACCTTGTGTGGCGAGGGAAGTGCAATGGAAAACGAGGAAACCCCCTCGTCACCATGGCTTATCAAAAGACTGAAAATGGCGCCGATTTTACCCCAGGCTCTGACCGCCCCCCTCAAACATCTGCTGCGCCGCAGCCAGCACATCCTGCTGCCGGGCAGTTGCCTGCTGTGCGGCGCTGACGCGGGTTCCAGCCTGCTCTGCCCGCCCTGTCAAGACGAATTGCCGGCTCCGCCAGCGGCGAGTTGCCCGCAATGCGCCGAAGCGACCGCGCTCGGCGAACGCTGCGGCGCCTGTCTGCTGGAGCCGCCGCATTTCACGCGCGTGCTGCCGCGCTGGCGCTACGAATTTCCCGTCGACCGCCTGATCCAGGCGCTCAAGTACGGTCACCAGACGGCCGTCGCCCGCTGGCTGGGCGCGCAGATGGCCGCCACGCTGCCCGCTGGCGAGCACGTCATCGTGCCCATGCCGCTGCACCCCGACCGGCTGCGCGAGCGGGGTTTCAACCAGGCGCTGGAAATCGCCCGCAGCCTGGCCCGCCAACGACGCCTGCCGCTGCTCGCCAACGCGCTGCAACGCCTGCGACCGACCGCGCCGCAAGCCGATCTCGACCAGCGCCAGCGGCAACGCAACGTGCGCGGCGCTTTCGCCTGCACCACCGATTTCGGCGGCCAATCGGTGATTCTCGTCGACGACGTGCTGACCACCGGCGCCACCGCCAATGAATGCGCCCGCGCGCTCCGCCTGCACGGCGCCGGGTCAATCACCGTGGCCGTCGCGGCGCGCGCGCTGAAGCGGCAATCCGCATGAGAGACGGTGCACCGGTCAGCCGCAGACGACATGGGTCGTGGTCGGCGCTTGCTGTTGCACCCGTAGCGCTGCCTCGCTATAATCCGCCTCCCTTGGCCAGTTAGCTCAGTTGGTAGAGCAGCGGACTGAAAATCCGCGTGTCCGTGGTTCGATTCCGCGACTGGCCACCACTATTCAGCGCCCAACCGTTCCCGGTTGGGCGTTTTCGTTTGGGGAATCCGCCCGCCACGCGGGATTCCGGCCCATTCTGCGGGCGCCGCCGATCACCGGGGTTCCGAACAACCGCATTCGCGCGGATGCGGCAAGGACGGGACTTGCCCTCGCAAAAAGGCAAAGGATGCTTTTATCATGAACAGGGTTCGTCAGTATTTCGACGGCAAATTGCGGTAGCATCCGAGGCTTTTGCCTCGGCGATCCGAAGGGAAGTGAATTGACTGCCTGGTCCGTGCTGTGCGATTTCGATGGAACCATCTCGACGAGCGATGTCACCGACACCTTGCTGGAAGCCTTCGGCAAGCCCGGCTGGCGGGAGCTTGAGGACGACTGGCTGGCGGGGCGCATCGGCTCCCGCGTCTGCATGCAGCGGCAGATCGCCCTGCTCGACGCGGCAAAAGAGGAACTGGACGCGGCCATCGACGCCATCGGCGTCGATGAGGGCTTCGCCGCCTTCGTCGAGGCCGTCCAGGCGCGCGGCTGGGCCTTGTCCATCGTCAGCGACGGGCTGGATTACGCCATCGGACGCATCCTGCGGCGGCATCGTCTGCCGGCGCTGCCGTTCTACGCCAACCGGCTGACGCCGGCCGGCCCGCGCGCCTGGCGGCTCGATTCCCCCTATGCCAGCGAGACCTGCCGCTCGGCTTCCGGCATGTGCAAGTGCGCCATTCTGCACCGGGCGCGGGCGGCGGGCGGCAAGACGCTGATGATCGGCGACGGGCGTTCCGATTTCTGCGTCGCCGGCTGCGCCGACTGGGTCTTCGCCAAGGGCGGCCTGGCCGCGCACTGCCTGGAAAAACATCTGCCCCATGTCCCCATTTCCGGGTTTGCCGAAGCCCTGCGCATGCTGCCTGCGCTGGCCGAGGCCGAACCTTCCCTGACCGTCTGAACCCTCCCTGGAGCACCCCCGCGCATGGATGAAGCTGCCCTGCTGGCCGACGAGGCCCGCTATTGTTCGTTTGGCGATACCGTTCATTATTCCGATCCCAAGATTTTCACCCGCTGCGCAGGCAGCTATCTGTACGACGGGCAGGACACGCCCTTCCTCGATTTGCAGATGTGGTATTCGGCCGTCAATTTCGGCTATGCCAACCCCCGGCTGGACGCGGTGCTCAAGCGCCAGATCGACACCTTGCCGCAGGTGGCGAGCCAATACCTGCACCCGACCAAGATCGAACTGGCGAAAATCATCGCGCAGGACGCGAAGAAGAAATGGGGCCATGACGGGCGCATTCATTTCAACGTCGGCGGCTCGCAGTCCATCGACGATTCGCTGAAACTGGTGCGCAACGCCAAGCACGGCAAGGGCCTGATGTTCGCCTTCGAGGGCGGCTACCACGGCCGCACGCTGGGCGCTTCCGCCATCACGTCGAGCTACCGCTATCGCCGCCGCTACGGGCATTTCGGGGATCGCGCCCATTTCATCCCCTTCCCGTACCACTTTCGTGGCCAACATGTGGCAAATAAGGGAATGAGCAAGGAAGAATACGGCGAGCAGTGCGTGCAGTATTTCGAGCGCCTGTTCGATTCGGAATACAACGGCGTCTGGGACCCGAAGGCCGGGCAGTCGGAATACGCCGCCTTTTATGTCGAGCCGATACAGGGCACCGGCGGCTATGTCATTCCGCCGGCCAATTTTTTCAAGGGCCTGAAGCGCGTGCTCGACAAGTACGGCATCCTGCTGGTGGTCGATGAAATCCAGATGGGATTTTTCCGCACCGGCAAGCTGTGGTCCATCGAGCATTTCGGCGTCACGCCGGACGTGCTGGTGTTCGGCAAGGCGCTGACCAACGGCCTGAATCCGCTGGCCGGCCTGTGGGCGCGCGAGGAACTCATCAATCCGCAGGTGTTCCCGCCCGGCTCGACGCACTCGACCTTTGCCTCCAACCCGCTGGGCACGGCGGTGGGGCTGGAAACGATGCGCATGCTGGCCGAGACGGATTACGAGGCGATGGTCATGAAAAAGGGCGAGATTTTTCTCGCTGGCTTGCGTGGCCTGCAAAAGCGCCACCCGGAAATCGGCGATGTCGACGGCCTGGGCCTCGCGCTGCGCGCCGAAATCTGCCAGGCCGACGGCTTCACGCCCAACAAGCCCCTGCTCGACAAGATGGTGGACATCGGCCTGGCCGGCGGCCTCACGCACAAGGGCAAGCGCATGGGCCTGGTGCTGGATGTCGGCGGCTACCACAAGAACGTCATCACCTTCGCGCCGTCGCTGCACATCGAGACGGAGGAAATCGAACTGGCGATGGTGCTGCTGGATCAGCTATTCACGCGGGCCAAGCGGGGGTGATTCGATTTTTACTCCAACGCAACAATGACGACACCCATCGTCATTCCGCGACGGAGCGCGCAATGACGGGTTCCAAGGGTGGTTTTTCCGCAATTGCCGCGCATGCCATCATTCGCCCTTCATCGCCCGCGTCACCAGGCGGCTGAAGAAATCCACCGAGCGCTCGGTCAGGATGCTCTTTTCCTGGTCGAGCGTGACCATGTGGTAGCTGTTGGCGAGAATCACCGTTTCCACCGGCCCGCGCAGCCTGCGTTGCAGCAGATGCACGTTGCGCAGGCTGGCGACATCGTCCTCGCGGGCGTGCACGGCGAGCGCCGGGGCGTGGATGCGATGCAGGTTTTTCTGCACGTCGGCGGAAAGCCGGTAGAACTGTTCCAGCGAGGGCCAGGG
>WQUQ01000117.1 GCA_009782025.1 Desulfobulbus sp.
GCGCTGCGGAAGACCTGGCGCGCATCTGCCACGCCCACCCGACCCTGTCGGAAGCAGTGCACGAAGCGGCGCTGGCCTGCGACAAGCGGGCGCTGCATTTTTAGCGGGTTGTCTCCTTCCCCTTCAAGGGGAAGGTTGGGATGGGGTTGCTTGCTTGCGCCCGCGCGTACCAACCCATCCCCACCCAAGTCCTCCCCTTGAAGGGGAGGGGTGACGCCAAACTCCCTTTCCCCACGCCAATCCGGCCCGATGCCTCACAAGAAACTGAATGTCGCCGCCCAAGGCATGCTTGATGCCTACCTGAGTCTGCTCGAAGCGCGCGGCTATGTCGCCGATGCCGCCCAGATGGCGGCGGCCAATGCGTTACAGGCGTTGTATCGCCATTTGTTGCAGTTCAAGGTCGATCGCGGCAGCGCCTTCAAACGCCTGTTGTCGCCGCCGACGCCGCCGCGCGGGGTTTATTTCTGGGGCGGCGTCGGGCGCGGCAAGAGCTTTCTGATGGATTGCTTCTATGATTTGGTGCCGTACCGGCGCAAGAAGCGCATCCATTTTCACGCCTTCATGCAGCGGATTCACCGTGATCTCGACCAATACAAGGGCGAGCCTGACCCGCTGCTGAAGGTCGCCGGACAGATCGCCAAGGAAGTGCGCCTGCTCTGTTTCGACGAATTTCATGTTTCCGACATCGCCGATGCGATGATTCTCGGGCGGCTGCTGGAAGGGCTGTTCGCCAAGGGGGTGATTCTGGTGCTGACCTCGAATTACCCGCCCGAGCAGTTGTATCCGAATGGTCTGCACCGCGAGAGTTTTCTGCCGGCCATTGCGCTGCTCAAGCAGCATCTCGACGTGTTCGAGGTCGAGGCCGGCATCGATTACCGCTTGCGGGCGCTGGAGCAGGTCGAGATTTATCACCACCCGGCCGATGCCGCCGCCGAGAAGAAAATGGCCGATTATTTCTGCATGGTCGCCGGCGGCGAGGGCAAGAGGGGCGGCGACATCGAAGTGCTCGGACGGCATATCGACACCGTGCGCCGCGGTCATGGCGTGATCTGGTTCGATTTCCGCACTCTGTGCGGCGGTCCGCGCTCGCAGAATGATTATCTGGAAATTGCCCGCCGCCATCATACGGTGTTGCTGTCGCACATTCCCCGGATGACCGCGCATCAAGCCTCTGAAGCGCGCCGTTTCACCTGGCTGGTCGACGTGTTCTACGACCACAAGGTCAAGCTGATCGCCACCGCCGACTGCGCCGCCGACAACCTCTACACGGAGGGCACGCAGGCCGGCGAGTTCAGGCGCACGGTGTCGCGGCTGACCGAGATGCATTCGCGCGACTATCTGGCCTTGCCGCACCAGTCGGGTGAATGAGGAGGCGTTGATGACCCGTCTGCTGAAATGCCTGCCCGCGTTGTTCCTGGCCCTGTGGTTCGGGGTGGCCGCGGCGCAGCAGATGGAGATCATCGAGTTGCGCAGCCGGACGGTCGCTGAAGTGCTGCCGGTGTTGTTGCCGCTGGTCGAGCCGGGCGGTACGCTGACCGGCATGAACAACCAGTTGTTCCTCCGCGCCTCGCCCGCCAACCGGGCCGAGATCAAGCGCGCGCTGGCAGCCATCGACGCGCCGCTGCGGCGGTTGATTATCCGCGTTGCCACGGATCGGCAGAGCGAGGACAGTGCCCGCGGCGGCGAGGCCAGCGGCGAGGTGACGCTGGGCAGCCGCAACCGGGCCGAAATCCGTGGCAGCGTCTGGGATACGCGCAGTGCGCGCAACGAGAGCGCCGGCCAGATGGTGCAGACGGTCAACGGCGGCCGGGCCTTCATCCGCGTTGGCCGTTCGCTGGCCGTGCCGCTGCGTCAGGTCGTCGTCGGCCCCGGCGGCGCGGTGGTCAGCGACAGCGTCGTCTTCCGCGACCTCGGCAGCGGCTTCTACGCCACGCCCCGGGTCAACGGCGAGCGGGTGACGCTGGAAATCAGCCAGCAGGCGGAACGCCAGGATTTTCGTCAACCGGGCGGGATTGAATCGCAACGCCTGAGCACCACGGTCAGCGGTCGTCTCGGCGAATGGATCGAACTCGGCGGCGCCGGTCGCCAAGCCAGCGGGCAACAGGGCGGATTCAGCGTCGGCACAGCGGATGCCCGGGATAATCGTTCCATCTGGTTGCGGGTCGAGGAGGTGGAGTGACAAGAAAGGCTGTTATGAATCTATTGCTCCCCCCATCCCAGCCTTCCCCCGCAAGCGGGGGAAGGAGCCTCGTTCCCTCCCCTGCTTGCGGGGGAGGGTTAGGGTGGGGGCCAGCGGCACAGAAAAAAGGAAGATGATGATCCTCGGCGGTGATCTCGGCGGCACCAAGACCCTGCTGGCCTTGGCCGATGGTGACGGGCGCATCGTTCGCCAGCGTCGTTACGCCAGCGCCGAATACGCCGATTTCGCCGATCTGCTGGCCGATTTTCTCGGCGGTGAGCGCGGCGTCGCCGCCGCCTGCTTCGGCATCGCCGGCCCGACCGATGGCCGGACGGCGCAACTCACTTACCTGCCGTGGCGATTGGCGACAGACGATCTCGGCCAGCGCTTCGCCATTTCGCGCGTTGCGCTGGTCAATGATTTCGCCGCCGCCGCCCACGGCTTGCCGCATGTCGCGCCGGAAAATCTCGTCGCCTTGCAGGTTGGCACGCCCGCTGCCGATGCGCCGCGCGTGCTGCTCGGCCCCGGCACCGGCCTCGGCGTCGCCGGGCTGCTGCCGGAACAGGGCGGTTTCCGGGTCGTCGCGGGCGAGGGCGGCCATTTCGGCTTCGCGCCGCAAACGCCCGAGCAGGGCGAACTGTGGCGCTGGCTGCTGGCGCAGCGCGGCCGGGTGACGGCCGAGGACATCGTTTCCGGCCCCGGATTAGTCCGTGCGCATGCTTTTTTGGGGGGCGGCTCGACAACGCCCGAGGCCATCGGCGCAGCCGCCCGGCGTGGCGACGATGCTCGCGCCCAGGCCGCGCTGCAACTGTGGCTGGCCTGCCTCGGCGCTTTTGCCGGCGATCTGGCGCTGCACTGGCTGGCGCGCGGCGGTGTCTACATTGCCGGCGGCATGGCCGCCGGCCTGCTGCCGCGAGTCGATTGCGCTCCGCTGCTGGCCGCCTTCCACGCCAAGCGCGAACATGCCGGGCTGATGCCGGCCATGCCGCTGCATCTGGTCACCGATGCGGAACTCGGCCTGCGCGGCGCGCTGGCCTTGGCCACCGCCAGTGTGCGGCTCTTGACCACGGCGCAAGCGAGAAGCCCGGCCTTCAGGCCGGGGTCAAGCGAGCCCAGCGTGATTTCGGTGCCGGAGGCACCCCAAACTCATGGCGAGGAAGCTCCGGGCTTCAGCCCGGAGTGACTCACGGGGCGTTAGTTCTTCTTCTTGCCGCTCTTGCCAACGGCAAGGTCGCCCTTGAAGTCGTTGGCGATCAGTGGCGGCGCGTCGACTTGCGGCACGTGGCACTGGGTGCAGTTGTGGCGGGCTGAGGAGGCCGCCGGCAGCAGCTTGCCTTCGCGGTCGCGGAAGTGGCTGTCGCCGATTTTTGGGGCTTTCTTTTTCTCGTAGACATCGGCGCCGTGGCAAGTCAGGCACTGGTTTTCCGCCAGCGTGATCTCGTCGAAATTCTCGACGGCATGCGGGATGACCGGCGGCTGGTCGCGGAAGGTGCGCGCCACCTTCTCCTGACCGCCCGGCTTGCCGCCGAGGTATTTCTTGGCTTCCGGGGCCTGGTCGACGGTCGCCACGTCGCTGCCGCGTATCGGTGCCAGTGACTCCTGCTGGGCCAGCGCGGGTTGGGCCACAGTCCAGCAGGCAGCGGTCGCCAGCGTGGCCAATGTCATCTTGATGGTCTGTTTCATGGTGGCGCTCCTCCTCAAACATTCGCGGATGGGTCAGTCGCGGGCGCCGCCGATGGCGCCGTCGAAACCGGGTTGTTGAAACGCAGGCCGAAGGCGAATACGTCCTTCGAGCAAACATCGATGCAGCGGCCGCAGTTGGTGCAGTTGGCGGCCAGGATCACCGGCCCGATGCCCTTGGCTTCGCCCTTCAGCGCTGGGCGGATGACCTGCGGCTCGGGGCAGACTTCAAAGCAATCCATGCAGTCGTTGCAGGCCCGGCGGGCCGGGGCGGCAACGCGCAGCGGCGACCAGCGACCGAGCAGGCTGTAGAAAGCGCCGACCGGGCAGAGATGGCCGCACCAGCCGCGACTCATGACGAACAGGTCGAACAGGAAAACGGCCAGAACGACCATCCACGCTGCGCCGATGCCGAAGATCAGGCCGCGATGCAGCATCGAGACCGGGTTGACCAGTTCCCACAGCACTGTGCCGGTCAGCGCCGAGCCGACCAGCGCCATGCCCAGGATCCCGTAGCGGCTGGTCCGCGACAGGTGGGCGCTGCCCTTGACGCCGAGCCGGCGGCGCAACCAGCCGGCGGCGTCGGTGACCAGGTTCACCGGGCAAACCCAGCTACAGTAGAGACGCCCGCCGAACAACAAGTAGAACACCACCACGATGACCACGCCGACCAGCCCCAGGGTTTCCGGCAGGTGGCCGGTCAGCGCCGACTGTAGCGCGACGAAGGGATCGGTCAGCGGCAGGAAGCCCAGCGTGTAGCTGTAGTTGAGATTGCCCTTGACGATCCAGACGCCGGCCAGCGGGCCGAGCAGGAACAGCGTCAGAATGCCCAGTTGCGAGAGGCGGCGCAGGATCAGCCAGCGGTGCGCCTTGAGCCAGCCCTTGGCGGCCACCGCCTCGGCGCCGATGCGCTTTTGACTCGTGGTTGCGCTCATGGCTTGCCTCCCAGGCCCGGCGGCAGGCTCGGGATGGCTGGCCCGTCGCCGGCCGGCAGATCGTGCGACGGCGGCGCCGTCATACCGGAAGCCGGATCGTAATGGCCGGGCAGCTTGTAGCCTTCCGGCATGCGGTCGGGCAGGTCGATCATCTGCGATTCGTCGATCAGCGAATGGCCGGCCTTCTTCTGCTCTTCCCAGCCGATGCGGTAATGCTCGCCGAGCTTGCCCTGGGCCAGGGCTGGCGGCAGCACGCGGATGGCCGCTTCCTGCAACACACAGGACTGCTCGCACTTGCCGCAGCCGGTGCAGTGCTCGGAATGAACGGTCGGCAGGAACATGGCATGCCGCCCGGTGCGCAGGTTCGGTTGATGGTCGAGGGTGATGGCCTTGTCGATGACCGGGCAGACGCGATAGCAGACATCGCAGCGCAGGCCGAGAAAATTGAGACAGGTCTCGTGGTCGATCAGCACCGCGATACCCATCTTCGCCCGATTGATGTCGGTCAGCGCGTGATCGAGAGCGCCGGTCGGGCAGGCCTTGACGCAGGGGATGTCCTCGCACATCTCGCAGGGAATCTTGCGCGCCGTGAAATACGGGGTGCCGGTAGCGACCGGCGCTTCCGGCTTGGCGAGGACGAGCGTGTCGTAAGGGCAATCGCGCACGCACAGGCCGCAACGGATGCAGGCGCCGAGAAAGTCGTTTTCGGCCAGGGCGCCGGGCGGGCGCAGGGCCAGCGCCGGCAGCGCCCGCGACTGCTTGGCGTACAGGCCGAGGCCAAGCCCGAGCAAGCCGACGCCGCAAGCCATGCGGGCCGAGTCGAAAAGAAACTGCCGGCGGGCGGCGTTGTTCTTCGGGGTTGAGGTTTTCATGTCACTCATGTTACGGCGGCGTCGGCGCGAACAGTTCCCTAAATGGAATGACCTGCCCGCGCCGACGCTCCCCCCTCATTGAATCGTCAAACCTTGACCACCTTGCAGGCGCATTTCTTGAAGTCCGTTTCTTTCGACAACGGGCAGGTGGCATCGAGGGTCAGCTTGTTGACCATCCGGCTCTCGTCGAAGAAGGGCACGAACACGAGGCCCTGCGGCGGCTTGTTGCGGCCGCGGGTTTCCACGCGCAACTGGATCTCGCCGCGCCGGGTGGAGAGCTTGACCACGTCGTTGCGATTCAGCCCACGGCTCTTGGCATCCTGTGGGTTCATGAAGACCACCGCGTCGGGCACCGCCTTGTACAGTTCGGGCACGCGCCGGGTCATCGAGCCGGTATGCCAGTGCTCCAGCACGCGGCCGGTGCATAGCCACAGATCGTATTCGTTGTCCGGCGGTTCGGCGGCCGGCTGCCAGGGCAGCGCGAACGCCACCGCCTTGCCGTCCGGGAAGCCGTAGAAACGCACGCCCTCGCCCTTCGGCACATAGCTGTCAAAGCCCTCGCGGAAGCGCCACAGCGTTTCCTGGCCGTCGATGACCGGCCAGCGCAGACCGCGCGCCTTGTGATAGGAGTCGAAGTAAGCCAGATCGTGGGCATGACCCCGGCCGAAGGCGGCGTATTCCTCGAACAGGCCCTTCTGGACGTAAAAGCCAAAGGCTTGCGATTCGTCGTTCATGTAGCCCTTGATGGCGTGGGCATTGACCTTGGCGACTTCATCCAGGCCCCAGCGGGTCGTGTCGGCATTGGCGAAGAGCACGTCGTACAGCGTCTTGCCCTTGTATTCCGGCGCTTTGTCGAGAATTTCCGCCGGCCACACGTCGTCGGTCTTGAAGCGCTTGGAGAATTCCATGTATTGCCACAGATCCGACTTGGCCTCGCCCGGCGCCTTGACCTGCTGCCGCCAGAACTGGGTGCGCCGCTCGGCATTGCCGAAGGCCCCTTCCTTCTCCATCCACATCGCCGTCGGCAGAATCAGGTCGGCCGACATCGCGGAGACGGTCGGGTAGACGTCGGATTGCACGACGAAAACCTTGGGATTGCGCCAGCCCGGATAAACCTCGTCATTGACGTTCGGCCCGGCCTGCATGTTGTTGGTGGTGCTCGCCCAGAAGAAGGCCAGTTTGCCGTCCTTCATCGTCCGCGACTGGGCCACGGCATGCAGGCCGACCCAGTCGGAGATGACGCCGGCCGGCAATTTCCACAATTTTTCCGATAGCTCGCGGTGTTTCGGATTGACGACGACCATGTCGGCCGGCAGGCGATGGGCGAAGGTGCCGACCTCGCGCGCCGTGCCGCAGGCCGACGGCTGGCCGGTCAGCGAGAACGGACTGTTGCCCGGCTCGGAAATCTTGCCGACCAAGAGATGCACGTTGTAGATCATGTTGTTCACCCAGGTGCCGCGCACGTGCTGGTTGAAGCCCATGGTCCAGAACGAGGTGACTTTGGCCTTCGGGTCGGCATAGACCTTGGCCAGCGCTTCCAGCTTGTCCTTGGGTACGCCGGAAAGCTCGTGCGCCTTGTCCAGGGTGTATTCGGAAACGAACTGGGCGAATTCGTCGAAGGTCATGTCCGCGGCCTTCATCGGGTCGCCCTTCGGCTTGCCGTCCGGGCCGGGGTAGCCGTTGTTGCCGGCGGCCTGTTCCAGCGGGTGATTCGGGCGCAGTCCGTAGCCGATGTCGGTGACGCCTTTCTTGAACCGGACGTGCTTGCCGACGAAATCCTGGTTCACCGCGCCGTTCTGGATCAGATAATTGGCGATGTAATTGAGGATCGCCAGGTCGGAATTGGGCTTGAAAATCAGCTCGCTGTCGGCCAGTTCGCAGGAGCGGTGGGAGAAGGTGGACAACACGTGGATGCGCACATGATTGGCGGTCAGCCGGCGGTCGGTGATGCGCGACCACAGGATCGGGTGCATCTCGGCCATGTTGGAACCCCACAGCGCGAATACGTCGGCATGCTCGATGTCGTCGTAGCAACCCATCGGCTCGTCGATGCCGAAGCTGCGCATGAAGCCGACGACGGCCGAGGCCATGCAGTGACGGGCGTTCGGGTCGAGGTTGTTGGAACGGAAACCGGCCTTGAACAGCTTGACGGCAGCATAACCTTCCCAGATCGTCCACTGGCCGGAACCGAACATGCAGATGTTCTTCGGCCCGCCTTCCTTGAGCGCCGCCCTGACTTTTTCTTCCATGATGTCGAACGCCTGTTTCCAGGTGATCGGCTGAAATTTGCCTTCCTTGTCGTACTTGCCGTCCTTCATGCGCAGCATCGGCGTCGTCAGGCGGTCGTGGCCGTACTGGATCTTCGACAGGAAATAACCCTTGATGCAGTTCAGGCCGCGATTGACCGGCGCTTCGGGATCGCCTTGCGTCGCCACGATGCGCCCGTCGCGGGTGCCGACCAGCACGCCGCAGCCGGTGCCGCAGTAACGGCAGACGCCCTTGTCCCAGCGCACGCCGTCATCGCCCTTCTGCTGCGCCAGCGTCGCAGCAGGTACGCTGATGCCGGCCGCGGCCGCAGCCGCCGCAACGGCGTTGCTCTTGATGAAATCGCGCCGGGTCAGTTTCATGTCCATCATCTCAAGCCTCCTGATCGGGATTGGTTTCGTGCTGGTGATACACCAGCGATGCCGCGAGAACGCCCGGCAACTGGCGGATCGTTTCAAAATGGGACAGGGTGATGTTTTCGTCGGCGGATTCGATGCTGACGACCATGCGCCCATCATCGGCTGCGGCATGAACCTCGACGCCGGGCAATTCGGCCAAGGCACGCCGCACATCAGCCGATTGCTTCGGCAAGGCGCCGACGATGATGCTGGAAATATGAACACCGGAGGAATTCTGCATATTCTGCATGGTCATGCCTTTTCGTAACTCGGATCACTTGCGGCAGGCTACCCGTCTACCCGGCCAGTTCTTTAGCCTGGATCAAAGCCTCGGAATAGCCCTGATCTTTGTGGGTTTATGTTGACGCAGGTCAACCCATGCCGGGGATGACCCGGCGGATATTTTCTGTCGTCATGGCCGCTACGGCAGCCACCGAAATGCCGCGCAAATCGGCCAGCACGGCGGCAATGCGCGGCAATTCGGCGGGCTGGTTGCGGCCGCCGTCCAGCCAGGCGGGCGCAATATCGGGCGCATCGGTTTCGAGCGCGATGGCGCTGTCCGGCAGCGTCGCCGCCAAGTGGCGGATGCGCGTCGAGCCGCTGAAGGTCATGGCCCCGCCGAAACCGAGGGCGAAGCCGAGCTTGAGAAATTCGTCGGCCTGTTGCCGGCTGCCGTTGAAGGCATGGGCGATGCCGCCGGGCACGCCGCCGTGGCCGAAAATCCGGCGCAGTTGCTTGAGTACAGGGTCGATTGCCCGGCGCGCGTGCAGCACCACCGGCAGGCCGAATTCGCGGGCCAGCTTCAGTTGTTCGACGAAAAAAAATTCCTGGCGTTGCCGGTCGGCAGCGGCGACAAAGTGATCGAGGCCAATCTCGCCAACCGCAACCGGCCGCTCGCTGACCAGCCATTGACGCAACACGGCGAGGTCGCTTTCCTGTGCCGTGTTCACAGACAGCGGATGAATACCGTAAGCGGCGACGCAGCCGGGATAACGCGCCACGCAATCACGCACGGCAGGGAAATTGGCGACCGCCACGGCCGGCGCCAGAATGCGCTCGACGCCGCCAGCCCGCGCCGCGGCATGCACGGCATCGCGGTCGGCGGCGAATTCGCCGGCGTCGAGATGACAGTGGCTGTCGATCAGCATCCCAAAAAGGGGAATTCAGGCTCGGGCCGTCGCCCGGAGATCAAATCGGCCAGCGCCGCCGCCGAGCCGCAGGCCAGAGTCCACCCCAATGTCCCGTGGCCGGTGTTGAGCCACAGGTTGGCGTAGCGGCTGCGGCCGATCAATGGCCGGTTGGAGGGCGTCGCCGGCCGCAGGCCGCACCAGAATTGCGCCGGCCCGGCGATTTCCAGACGCGGGAACAGTTGGCGAACGCGCTGTGACAACGCCTGGCAGCGCACCGCGTTGAGATCGAGGTTGTAGCCGTTGAATTCGGCGGTGCCGGCGACGCGCAGGCGGTCGCCGAGGCGGGAGAAAACCAGCTTGCGCTCGTCGTCGATCAGGGAAACGCTGGGGGCAAGGGAGTCGGGCGCCAGCGGCAGCGTCACCGAATAGCCCTTGGCCGGATAGACCGGGATGCCGATGCCGAGCGGCTTCAAGAGCAGCGGCGAATAGCTGCCCAGCGCCACGACGTAGGCGTCGGCGGTCAGCAATTCGCCGCTGCCCAGCTCGCCGTGCACGACGACGCCAGCCAGTTGGCGGCCACCCGGCGCCAGTTTGTCGATGTGCAGATCGTGGCGGAATACGACGCCGGCCTCGGCGGCGCGGGCGGCCAGCGCCTGGGTGAAGCGGTGAGCATCGCCCGATTCGTCGGCCCGCGTATAGTCGCCGCCGACCAGCAGAGGCCGGGCATCGGCCAGGGCCGGCTCGATTTCCAGGCAGGCGTCGGTATTGACGGTTTCGCGCTCGACGCCGAGGGCGCGCATGCTGCGCGCCGCTGCGCAGGCGGCGGCGAACTCCCGGCGGTCAGTATAAATATGCAGGATGCCGCGTTGCAACTGGTCGTATTGCAGCCCCAGTTCGCCGCGCAACAGGCCGAGTTGATGCCGGCTGTACAGCGCCAGGGCGATGATCGCCGCCATGTTGCGGCGCGTCGCGCCGGGCCGGCATTCGCCGAGAAAGCGCAGACCCCAGGTCAGTTGCGCCGGATCGGCGCGCCAGCGCCAGAGCAAAGGCGCATCCTCGCGCCCCAGCCATTGGCGCAGACGGGCGAAAACATGCGGATTGGCCCACGGCTCGGCATGCGAGACGGAAATCTGGCCGCCGTTGGCGAAACTGGTTTCCATGCCGGCCTGCGGCTGGCGGTCGACCACGGTGACTTGATGCCCGGCGCGGGCCAGATACCATGCGCTCGTCGTGCCGACGACGCCAGCGCCCAGCACGAGGATTTTCATCCCGGTATTACCCCTCGCGCTCGCGGGCGATGCGGCTGACTTCGGGAATATGGCGCAGGCCGCGCATGACGGCCGCCAGGTGGTTGCGGTGGGCGACCTGGATGGTGAAGCGCAGCAGCGAGAACAAGCGCTCGGGATCGGCATCCATCGACACATACTCGATATTCGAGCCGGCCTCGGCGATCGCCGCCGCGACCCGGCTGAGCATGCCGCGCGTGTTCTTGACCTCGACCTTGATGCGCACGTCGAACAGCTTGCCTTCCTCCGGCTCCCATTCGACGTCGATCCACATCTGCGGCTCGGCCGAGCGTGATTTTCTGATGACCGGGCAGTCGTCGGTATGGACGACCAGGCCGCTCCCCTTCCTGATCGAGCCGACGATCGGATCGCCGGGGATCGGCTGGCAGCAGCGGGCAAGCTGGATGGCCATGCCTTCGGTGCCGTGGATGGCCAGCGTCATGTGGCCCGATTTTTCCGGGGTCAGGCTTTCGCGCGCCAGGAGCCGCCGGGCGACCACCGAGGGCAGGCGCTTGCCGAGGCCGATTTCGGTGTAGACCTCCTCGATCGATTTGTGGCCGCCGGACTTGACCAGTTCATCCCAGGCGGCGGCCGGAATCGAGATCGGCACCACGCCGAGCGACAGCAGTTCCTGGCGCAGCAGGCGCTCGCCGAGGCGGGCCGACTCCTCGTTCCTCATGGTGCGCAGAAAGTGGCGGATCTTGCTGCGCGCCCGGCCGGTCTTGACATAGGTCAGCCAGGCTGGATTGGGCGTCGCCTGGAGCGAGGTGATGATCTCGACCAGATCGCCATTGCGCAGTTCGGTGCGCAGCGGCGCCAGCTCGTGATTGATGCGCGCCGCCGAGCAGTGGTGGCCGATGTCCGTATGCACCGCATAGGCGAAATCGACCACGCTGGCCCCGGCCGGCATGGCCATGATCTTGCCCCTGGGCGTAAAGACGTACACCTCGTCGGGAAACAGGTCGATCTTGACGTTCTCGAAAAACTCGGCGGAATCGCTGCCCTGCATGTCGAGCAGCGATTCCAGCCATTTATGCGTTTTGACCTGCAAGTCGGCTCCGCTCTCCTCGCTGTCCTTGTATAGCCAGTGCGCGGCGACGCCCTCCTGGGCGACGTTGTGCATTTCGCGGGTGCGGATCTGCACCTCGACCGGCGTGCCGTAGGGACCGATCAGGGCCGTATGCAGCGACTGGTAGCCGTTGGCCTTCGGGATAGCCACGTAGTCCTTGAATTTGCCCGGCACCGGCTTGTACAGCGCGTGCAGCGCGCCGAGCGCCAGGTAGCAGGTGGGCACGTTGTCGACGACGACGCGAAAGCCGTAGATGTCGAGCACCTGCGAGAAGGACAACTGCTTGTCCTTCATCTTGCGGAAAATCGAGTACAGGCTCTTCTCGCGGCCAAACACCTCGGCGCGCAGGCCGGCGCTTGCCAGCTTGTCCTTGATGTCGTCGAGAATTCGCGTCAGCAGTTCGCTGCGGTTGCCGCGCGCCGCCTTCAGCGCCTTGGCCAGCACGTCCGCCCGGTGGGGATGGATCAGTTGAAAGCAGGTGTCCTGCATCTCGCGGTAGAGCTTGGAGAGACCCAGGCGCAGCGCGATGGGGGCATAGATTTCCAGCGTCTCGCGGGCGATCCGGGCGCGTTTGTCGGCGCGCATCGCCGACATCGTGTGCAGATTGTGCTGGCGGTCGGCCAGCTTGATGAGCACGACGCGCAGATCGCGCGCCATCGCCATCAGCATCTTGCGGAAATTTTCCGCCTGCGCCTCCTGGTAGGAGGCGAACTCCATCTTGTCGAGCTTGGAGAGGCCATCGACCAGTTCGGCCACGTCCTTGCCGAAGCGCTCGGCCAGTTCCCCCTTGCTGGCGTCGGTATCCTCCAGCACGTCGTGCAGCAGCGCGGCGCAGATGGCGTCGGCATCCATGCGCCATTCGGCGATGGCGCCGGCGACGGTCAGCGGATGGGTGATGTAAGGCTCGCCCGAGACGCGCTTCTGGCTGGCATGGGCGCGCGCGGCAAAGGCGTAGGCGTCTTCGATGCGCGCGACATCGGCGGCGAGGAGATAATCGAGACTATCGAGGAAAACCCGGTAGGCGGGGTCCTCGGGTGGCGGCGCAAGGGATGGCTGAGGATCCATCGTCAGGCGTCACCGCGGTAATTGTCAGGCTTGACCGCGATTGAGCACTTCCAGGCCGACCTTGCCGACGGCCATTTCGCGCAGGGCGATGACGGTCGGCTTGTCCTTGTCGGCGTCGACCAAGGGCGTCGAGCCATTGGCGATCTGGCGGGCGCGATGGGCGGCGGCCAGGGTCATCTGGAAGCGGTTGGGAATACGTTTCAAACAATCATCGACGGTCACGCGGGCCATGAAAAACCTCTATACGGATTCAGATCAATCGGGCAAAAAGCGCGGCGTGGCGAACACGCTGCGCCGCCAGACGCAGACGGGAAGCGCGCACGATGGCGCGGAGTTCTTCCAGGGCCTGCTCCAGACGGTCGTTGATAATAACATAGTCAAATTCGCCGACATGGCGCATCTCCGCTTGCGCCGCGGCCAGGCGCCGGGCAACGACCTCGTCGCTGTCGGCGCCGCGAGCGTTGAGGCGGCGAGCCAGTTCAGCCATCGACGGCGGCAGGATGAAGACGCCAATCGCCTGCGGAAACTGCGCCCGCACCTGCTGCGCGCCCTGCCAGTCGATTTCGAGCAGGATGTCATCGCCAGCGGCCAGACACTCGGCGATCCACTGTTGCGAGGTGCCGTAGAAATTGCCGTGCACCTCCGCCCATTCGAGAAAGTCGTGGCGCTCGATCATGGCGCGGAAGGCGGCGGCATCGACGAAATGATATTCACGCCCATCCGCCTCGCCCGGACGCGGAGCGCGGGTAGTGTGAGAAATCGACAGCCGCACTTCCGGCTCGCCTTCGAGCAAGAGGCGCACCAGGGTGGTCTTGCCGGCCCCCGAGGGGGC
>WQUQ01000118.1 GCA_009782025.1 Desulfobulbus sp.
GCGAGGTGATCTGAATGACGGTGCGGGTGCAGGAAGCGGATTTCGACATCGCCGCCGAACTCGCCCTGTTGCGTGCCAATGACGCCCGCGTCGGCGCGCTGTGCAGCTTCGTCGGCCTGGTGCGCGACATCAACGACGGCGAGCGCGTCAGCGGCATGACGCTGGAACACTACCCCGGCATGACCGAGAAGGCGCTCGAGCAAATCGTTTTTGAAGCGCGCGCGCGCTGGGATATTTACGACGCGCTCGTCATCCATCGCGTCGGCCCGCTTGAGCCTCTCGACCCGATCGTGCTGGTCGGCGTCACCAGCGCCCATCGGGCCGAAGCCTTCGCCGCCTGCGAATTCATCATGGATTACCTCAAAACCCGCGCCCCCTTCTGGAAAAAGGAAGCCACCGCCGACGGCGGACGCTGGGTCGACGCCCGCGAGACGGACGACAGCGCCGCCAAACGCTGGGTTGAGTCAAGTTGACGACCCCTTTTCGCTCCTTGAGCAGCGCATGGAACTGGCCGCCATCGGCATGCAGCAGCGAGGCTTCGGCGCACTGCGCGCTTCAGAGGAGGTGGTAATCAGGTGGATTTCGGTCGGCACGAAGGCCGCGGCTGGCGGCTGCGGGTGGATGAGCGCGTAGAGCGTTTCGGTGACGATTTGGGGCGTCATGCCAGTAACGGTCAGCAGGATGCGACGGGGATAACGGTGAGACATGACGGATTTTCAGGCTGCGTGAGCAACCCACTGCTTGAGTTTTTCGGGCAGGCGAGCAATGTCGCAGCCGCAGACCCAAACCGTGGCTTTTCAGATTGAACATGGCAGATTCGTGGAGATGAGGCTCATGCGGCGGGCGGCGCAGGGTCGTCAGCGGCGGCCGGCTTCTTTTTCCGGCGGCGGCGCTTCTTGTCGCCGGCTTGCTCGGGCAGCAGCATCCGCGCCCGTTCCTCGCCGTCGGCATTCTGGAAGCGGGTCCACCAGTCGGCGAGTTCCTGCTCCGCCTCGCCGGATTCGGCGCGCAGCAGCAGAAAATCGTAGCCGGCGCGAAAGCGCGGCTGTTCGAGCAGGCCGTAGGGACGCTTGCCGGCGCGCTGGTCGAAACGCGGCTGGAGCAGCCAGATGTCCTTGATGTCGCCGGCGATGCGCCGTGTGATGGCGAGCTTTTCGCCCTGCACGTCGAGCACCGTGTCCATGGCCTGAAACAGCGCCGGAATTTTCGGCTCGCCGGCGGCCTTGAGCTTTTCCCAGTGGGCCAGCACCTCGTGCCAGAGCAGCGCAGCGAACAGGAAGCCGGGCGAAGTGCCCTTGCCGCGGCGGACGCGCTCGTCGGTATTGGCCAGCGCCAGCATCACGAATTTCTCGCCGAGCGGCTGTTCGAGAATCACGTCGAGCAGCGGCAGCAGGCCGTGATGCAGGCCCTCGTCGCGCAACTGGGTGATGCACTTGACCGAGTGGCCGGAGGTCAAGAGCTTCAACATCTCGTCGAACAGGCGGGCCGCCGGAACGTTCTCCAGCAGCGCCGCCATCTCGCGGATCGGCCGTCGCGCCTCGGGGTCGATCGCCAGCCCCAGCTTGGCCGCCAGACGCACGGCGCGCAGCATGCGCACCGGGTCCTCGCGGTAACGGCCGCGCGGCTCGCCGATCATGCGCAGGGTGCGCGCCTTGAGGTCGCCGACGCCGTGGTGGTAATCAATGATCGCCTCGCTGCTCGGGTCGTAATACAGCGCATTGGCGGTGAAGTCGCGGCGGGCGGCGTCCTCGGCGTGGCTGCCGAAAACGTTGTCGTGCAACACCCGGCCGTGCTCGTCTTTCTTGGTGTCGTCGCCCAACTGGCCGCGGAAGGTGGTGACCTCGATCTGCTCCTGGCCCATCATCACGTGAACGATCTGGAAGCGGCGGCCGATGATGCGCGAGCGGCGGAAAGCGCGGCGCACCTCCTCGGGCGTGGCGTCGGTGGCGACATCGAAATCCTTCGGCTCGGCGCCGATCAGGAGGTCGCGGACGGCGCCGCCGACGACGTAGGCTTTGTGCCCGTTCTCCTGCAAGGCGGCGCAGACGCGGCGGCTGCCCGAACTGATGCGGTCGCGGGTGATGCCGTGAGTGGAGACGGGGATGACGGCTGGCTCATGCCGGCCGGGCCGGGTTTTCTTGCCGCTGAAAACGCGGGAAATGAATTTGCGGATCACGGATTGCCGTCGGGCAACGGCCCAATGGAGCGGAAAGCGCGGATTCTACCGCAGCTTGGGGTGAGTGCAGCGCAACCCGGTTGAGCGAAGCCGCGCAAAAATCGGGTTGGCCGGAAATTTTTGCGTATATTTCTCCCTTTCTCCAATCCGCCAACAACACCGATGGAAACCCTCCGCATTCGCGGCGCGCGGACGCACAACCTGAAGAACATCAATCTCGATCTGCCGCGCGACCGGCTGATCGTGATTACCGGCCTCTCCGGTTCCGGCAAATCGTCGCTGGCGTTCGATACGCTGTACGCCGAGGGCCAGCGCCGCTACGTCGAATCGCTGTCGGCCTATGCCCGGCAGTTCTTGCAGTTGATGGAAAAGCCGGATGTCGATCTGATCGAGGGGCTGTCGCCAGCCATTTCCATCGAGCAGAAGGCGACCAGCCATAATCCGCGCTCGACGGTCGGCACCGTCACCGAGATTCATGACTACCTGCGCCTGCTCTACGCCCGCGCCGGCACGCCCTATTGCCCGGAGCACGACCAGCCGCTGGAGGCGCAGACGGTGTCGCAGATGGTCGATCACGCGCTGGCCTTGCCGGCCGAAACCCGGCTGATGATCCTGGCGCCGGTGGTGGCCAATCGCAAGGGGGAGCAACTCGATTTGTTCACCGAGTTGCGCGCCCAGGGTTTCGCCCGCGTGCGCGTCGATGGCGCGGTGTACGAGATCGACGCGGTGCCGAAACTGGCGAAATCGCAGAAGCACAACGTCGATGTCGTCGTCGACCGGCTCAAGGTGCGCGAGGGCATGCGCCAGCGCCTGGCCGAATCTTTCGAGACGGCGCTGCGCCATGCCGACGGCCGGGCCGTCGCGCTGGAGATGGATTCCGGCCGCGAGCACCTGTTTTCCGCCAAGTTCGCCTGCCCGGTCTGTTCCTACGCCTTGCAGGAACTGGAGCCGCGCCTCTTTTCCTTCAACAATCCGATGGGCGCCTGCCCGAAGTGCGACGGGCTGGGCGTGATCCAGTTTTTCGATCCGAAGCGAGTGGTCACCCACCCGGCTGCCTCGCTGGCGGCCGGGGCCATTCGCGGCTGGGATCGGAAAAATCAGTTCTATTTCCAGATCATCGAATCGCTGGCCGAGCATTACGGTTTCGCCGTCGACACGCCCTTCGAGCAACTGCCCGAGGACATCCGCCAGGTCATTCTCTACGGCTCCGGCAGGGTGTCGATCAATTTCCGCTATGCCAACGAAAAAGGCACGCGCTTCGACCGCAGCCACACCTTCGAGGGCATCATCCCCAATCTCGAACGGCGCTACCGCGGCAGCGATTCCAATGCCGTGCGCGAGGAACTGGCGAAATACATCAGCAACTCGACCTGCCCGCACTGCGCCGGTACCCGGCTGCGCGTCGAGGCCCGCCATGTGCGCGTCGGCAAGCTGACCCTGCACGAGATCAACCGCCTGCCGCTGGGCGAGGCGCGCAATTATTTCAACTGCCTGCAACTGCCCGGCCACAAGGCGCAGATCGCCGACAAGATTTTGAAAGAAATTACTGCGCGGCTGACCTTCCTGATCGATGTCGGCCTCGACTACCTGTGCTTGGAACGCTCGGCCGAGACGCTCTCCGGTGGCGAAGCGCAGCGTATCCGGCTGGCCTCGCAGATCGGTTCCGGCTTGACCGGCGTCATGTACGTACTCGACGAACCCTCCATCGGCCTGCACCAGCGCGACAACGACCGGCTCCTGGCGACGCTGAAAAATCTGCGCGACATGGGCAACACCGTGCTGGTCGTCGAGCATGACGAGGACGCCATCCGCAGCGCCGATTACGTCGTCGACATTGGCCCCGGCGCGGGCATACACGGCGGCGTCGTGGTCGCCGAAGGTACGCCGGACGAAGTCGCCGCCAATCCGGCCTCGCTGACCGGCGATTATCTCGCCGGCCGCCGTGTCATTGCCGCCCCGGCCCAGCGCCGCCCGCCGGATCCGGCCAGACAGTTGCAAGTTGTCGGCGCGCACGGCAACAACCTGCGCGATGTCACGCTGGAAATTCCCGGCGGGCTGTTCACCTGCGTCACCGGCGTTTCCGGCTCCGGCAAGTCGACGCTCATCAACGACACCCTGTACGCGGCGGCGGCCAAACATCTCTACGGCTCGACTTTGGCCCCGGCCCCGCACAAGGAAATTCTCGGCCTCGATCTGTTCGACAAGGTCATCAGCGTCGATCAGGCCCCGATCGGCCGCACGCCGCGCTCCAACCCGGCCACCTACACCGGCCTCTTGACGCCCATCCGCGAACTCTTCGCCCAGGTGCCGGAAGCCCGCGTCCGTGGCTACGGACCGGGGCGCTTTTCCTTCAACGTCAAGGGCGGACGCTGCGAAGCCTGCCAGGGCGATGGCATGATAAAGGTCGAGATGCACTTTCTGCCCGACATCTACGTCTCCTGCGATGTCTGCCACGGCCAGCGCTACAACCGCGAAACACTGGAAGTGCAGTACAAGGGCAAGACC
This sequence comes from Desulfobulbus sp., assembly GCA_009782025.1. Classification (GTDB taxonomy): domain Bacteria; phylum Pseudomonadota; class Gammaproteobacteria; order Burkholderiales; family Rhodocyclaceae; genus Azonexus. The sequence continues at coordinate 4,682 of WQUQ01000118.1, forward strand.
ATCCACGACGTGCTCGGCATGACCGTCGAGCAGGCGCGCGAATTCTTCGACCCGGTGCCGGTCGTGGCGCGCAAGCTGCAAACCCTGGTTGACGTGGGCTTGAGCTACATCACCCTCGGCCAGAGCGCGACGACGCTCTCCGGCGGCGAGGCGCAGCGCGTCAAGCTGGCGCTCGAACTCTCCAAGCGCGACACCGGGCGCACCCTGTACATACTCGACGAGCCGACCACCGGCCTGCACTTCCAGGACATCGAGATGCTGCTCGCCGTATTGCAGCGCTTGGCGGCGCACGGCAACACCATCGTCGTCATCGAACACAATCTCGACGTCATCAAGACTGCCGACTGGATCGTCGACCTCGGCCCCGAAGGCGGCGCCGGCGGCGGCCGCATCCTGGCCGCCGGCACGCCCGAGCAGGTGGCACAATGCCAGGCCAGCCATACCGGGCGCTTCCTCAAGAGCGTGCTTGGCGCCCGGAGCGCAGCAGCATGAGCGCCGCCGATTTCAAGGGCAAGAAGGGTTTGCGCCGGCTGTGGAACGCCCTCGGTTACTCGCGTGACGGTCTGGCCGCCGCCTGGAAGAACGAGGCCGCTTTCCGCGAGGAAATGCTGCTCGCCGCCATCGCCCTGCCGCTGGGGCTTTATCTCGGCCACAGCGGCGTCGAACGGGCGCTGCTGATCGGCAGCATCCTGCTGATCCTGATCGTCGAAATGCTCAACTCGGCGCTCGAAGCCATCGTGGATAAAGCCTCGCCGGAAAAACACGAACTGGCCAAGCGGGCCAAGGACATGGGCAGCGCCGCGGTGCTGCTCGGCCTGGTGAGCGCCGCCGCCGTCTGGGCCTGCGTGCTGTGGCCGTGAGCGCCTGCTGCATCCGGCCCATTGTTCACTTTGCCTTGAGGTATAATTCACGGCCGGTTTATCAATCCACAATCAATAACCACAGGAATGCCAAATGAGCATCTCGGAAGA
>WQUQ01000119.1 GCA_009782025.1 Desulfobulbus sp.
GAACATGGTCGCCGCCGACGGCCAATACCGGGTCCAGGTCGCGCAATCCATCACCCTGCGCGACTGGGCGACCTTCGAGGTCGCCAGCCAGGCCGTATTCCCCGCGTTGTTCATGCTGCCCTTGCTGCTGGCGCTGCTCTACTACTCGGTGCGCCGGGCGCTGCGGCCGCTGGATGAGCTGGCCGGGGATGTCGCGGCGCGCACGCCGGACAACCTGACGCCGCTGCCCGAACGCGCGGCGCTGCGCGAAATCGCGCCGCTCGTCACTGCCCTCAACCGGCTGTTCAGCCGCCTCGATAAAACCCTGGAAAACGAGCGCCGCTTCACCGCCGATGCCGCTCATGAATTACGCACACCGCTGGCCGCGCTCAAGGTTCAGGCCCAGGTGGCGATGTGCAGCGCCGAAGCGCCGATGCGCGATCACGCGCTGCAACAAATCGTCAGCGGCGTCGACCGCGCCACCCGGCTGGTCAATCAACTGCTGCGCCTGGCTCGGCTCGACCCGATGCAGCATCTCGATCAGCCGCATGCCGTCGATCTGCGCGTCATCGTTGACGACGCCCTGCACGCCGTTCAGCCGCAACCTGCGCAGACCCTGGTCGACGAGTTGCCACAACAGATGCCGCCGGTCGAGGGCGATGCCGATTTGCTGACCATCGCCATCCGCAACCTGCTCGACAACGCCATTCATTACAGCGGCGCGGCCAGCCGCATCTGCATTGCCGCCCGCTGCGAGGACGGACGCTGCGCGCTGACCATCCGCGACAACGGCCCCGGCGTTCCCGCCGCGCAGGCGGCCCGGCTTGGCGAGCGCTTCTGGCGCAATCCCGACAGCGGTATTGAAGGCAACGGACTGGGTCTGACCATCGTCGCCCGCATCGCCGAACTCCACGGCGGCCGCCTCATCGCCGGCAACCACCCGGACGGCGGCTTCGCCGCCACGCTGGCCGACCTGCCGCTAGCCGCCTGATTCGCCGGATTGCGACAGGCAGGCGAAATACAGCATCGGCCATTGCTGCGGCCACTGGGCCAGGGGATCGCGGCTGAAGGCGGAGCGGGCGTATTGTTCCCAGCGGCCGACGACATAGCAGCGCAAGAGGTTGGCCAGGGCAGCGAAATCGGCGTCCGCTTTGAGATTTTTCTGGGTCGCGGCAATGCGTAGCGACTGCTTCAAGGCCGCTTCGATCTTGTCGAGCAGGGCGTTGATGCGCGTTTGCAGACGCTCGTTTTCGCCCACCAGGGCGTCGCCGATCAGCACCCGGGTCATGCCGCGGTTTTTCTGGGCGAAACCCAGCAGCAGGCTGACGATCAATTCGACCTGCTTGATGCCCTGGTTTTCTTCGCGGGTGATCTGGTTGATGACGCCGAACAGGCTTTGCTCGATGAATTCGATCAGCCCGTCGTACATCTGCGCCTTGCTGGCGAAGTGGCGATAGAGCGCGGCTTCGGAACAGTCGAGCCGGGCGGCCAGCGCGGCGGTGGTGATTTTTTCCCCTTTCGGCGCTTCCAGCATGCCGGCCAGGGTTTGCAGAATCTGTAAGCGGCGTTCGCCGGTCTTGCTAGCCATGATCGTCCTTCCCCCAATATGGTCGGCGGATTATAGACGGTCGCAATGCCGGGGCAAATCGAGAACGGAGCGAATCTTGACGTCGACACAAGGCGAGCGGCGCAAGCCAGCGCTTACCAACACGGTACGCATGCCGAGTTTCTTGGCGACGACCAGATTGCCGACGCTGTCCTCGACCATGATGCAGCGCCGCGGGTCGAGGCGCTCGGCCCGCAGCAGGGCGCGAAATCCGGCCAGTTTCAAACCCCGGAAAAGCGACGCGAACAGGGGCGGTTTTACCCCTTGCCCTCCGTCGGCTGGCCGCGGACGAAAGCCAGGATGACCTCGCGCACGATCTTGCGCTCGGGCGCGGAGAGCTTGAGAAAGTCCTCGAACACCTCGCGCTCCTGGTGGCCGATACCCTCGTCCCAACGCTGACGCCTGGCCTGGACCTTTTTATTCACGAGGCTGCCGAAGCGCAGCACATGCGGCTCGACGTTCAGCCACTCGGCCAGCGTCTGCAATTTGTCTTGTGCGGGGATTGCCTGGCCGTTCAACCACTGCGATACCGCCTGAAGGGAAACCGAGCGCCCCCAGTAACGGCTGTTGAAGCCCTTTTCCAGCACGGAAGGGCGCGGCTCGTAGCCGGCATCCACAAGGGCTTGCTTCAGCCGAGCGGCGAATTCAGCTTTTTCATTCATCAACCAAAAGTTAAATTTTCGCCGCTCGGTTCTTAAATTTTGCTTGTGCTATAAACTCAAGTTTCACTTGATTTCTCTGCTCAACGCAGAGTACAACGACATGCCCAAAAGCCTGCTGGAAGAACTGCCGAACATTGTCAAGAAGGGGAAGGAGGAAGCCGAGCGCATCCTCGAAAGTCTGGAAGGGCGGCATCGCGTGGCCCTGCAAACCCGCGAATGGGTGCTGCCGAACAAGGACACGGCGGCGCAGGACTGGATACGCGCCGCCGAGCGGCAACGCCTGTCATTCTGCGCGGAGCGAAGCGGAGTCGCAGAATCCACGGGCGGCATGGATGCTGCGACTTCGCGCAGCATGACCGGTGACGGAAAGGGGAGCGAGGCTGACCAACAGCCCTGGGCCAACCGCCTGATCTACGGCGACAACCTGCTGGCGATGGCGGCGCTGCTGGCGGGCGATGAACACACGCCCTCGCTGCGCGGCAAGGTCGATCTGATCTACATCGACCCGCCCTTCGATTCCAAGGCCGACTACCGCACCAAGGTCACGCTGCCCGGCGTCGAACTGGAACAGAGGCCCACCGTCATCGAACAGTTCGCCTATTCCGACACCTGGTCGGACGGCACCGCCTCATACCTCGCCATGATGACGCCGCGTCTGGTGTTGATGCGGGAGTTGCTGGCCGAGACGGGTTCCATCTATGTGCATCTTGGGATTCAGGTCAGCCATTACGTCAAGATCGTTTTGGACGAAATTTTCGGTAAAGACAATTTTGTTCAAGAGGTAATCTGGGCTTATGGATCGCCTTCGGGAGGACGAGCCGCTGGGCCAAAGATGGTCAAGATCCACGAATACATCGAGCATTACGCGAAAAATTACGAGAACCGTTACACCCAAAAAATCTACCTTCCATATGATGACAAATACATCAAAGACTGGTTCAAATACTTCGATGAAGATGGAAGGCAGTATCGGCGTCGGCAACGTGGCTACGATGGAAATGGTAATGCCATATGGGAACGGCAATATTTAGACGAAAGCAAAGGGGTACCAGCATCGACTGTCTGGACTGATATTAAGCAAATCTATGCCGATCCTCGTGCTTATAAAGCAAATCAAGCAGAGCACTCTGAAATAACCGGATATGACACTCAAAAACCGAAACGTCTTCTTGAGCGCGTAATTGAGCATTCGTGCCCAGTAGAAGGAATCGTTGCCGACTTCTTCGGCGGCTCCGGCACCACCGCCGCCGTCGCCGAAAAACTCGGCCGCCGCTGGATCACCACCGACCTCGGCAAACCCGCCTGCATGATTATGCGCAAGCGCCTGATCGACCAGAACGCGCAGCCCTTTCTCTATCAGGCCATCGGCGATTATCAGGTCGAGGCGGCCAAGGCGTCGCTGGGCAAGAAATTCCGCGTCGGCGATTTGGCCTCCATCGTGTTGTCGCTCTACGGCGCCTTGCCGCTGCCGCCGGAGGACAACGCCAATCGCAATCTGGGCAAGATCGTGGCCGGCGGCAATAAAACGCTGGTGCTGGTGGATTCGCCCAATAAGCTCACCGGTGCGGCGACGCTGAAAAAAGCCATTGCCCAGCGCGATACGCTGCTGGGCGGTTGGGACAGGGTGGTGGTGCTGGGCTGGAATTTCGAGCCGTCCATCGGCCAGGATGTTACGGCCTTGAACGATGCGCGGCTGGAGGTGCTGGTGATTCCGCCTGATCTGCTCGACCGGCTGAAAAAGAAGGGCGGGCTGGAAAAACTCAAGGGGTCGGTGCGCTTCGCGAGTTTGCAGTATCTGACTATTCAGCCGGTGGAGCGACGGCTGTTATCCGGCGCGACTGTTTATCCGGGTGTCATGCTGCGCGAAGTCGCAGCATCCACGCCGCATGTGGATTCCGCGACTTCGCTTCGCTCCGCGCAGAATGACAGGGAAACGGAGAGGGAAGAAATCCGGGTAAAACTCGCCAATTACGTCTTGCTCTCGCCGGAAGCCATCAATCTGGACGAGGCCAATCGCGCCAAGTTGCAGGCGGTGGCGAACAGGGAGCCGCTGGCGCTGATCGAATACTGGGCGGTCGATCCCGATTACGACGGGCAGGTGTTCCGCTCGGTATGGCAGGACTATCGCGGCAACGTGGACAACGACGGCGATCCCTTGCGCGTGGTGACGGAAGCGCGCCTGACCTTGCCCGCCAAAGCCGGGCCGCGCCGGGTGTGCGTTCGGGCCGTCGACGTGTTTGGTTTTGAGGCGGAGGTGTCGGTGGTGGTGGACGCAGAAAAGTGAGCGTTCAACTACTCCGCAGCGATCCGGCGAGCGATTTCCTGCTTACTCTGCCGCAACAATGCGATTTCGGATGGTGTCAGCATCCGGGGAGCGGGCGAGGTACCGAGCTTCTGATTGAGTAAGCGCGTCGAAGGCGTGACCGAATCTTTCTTTCCACCAATTTTCGAGTTCTGTTCCATGCTTGCTCCTCAATTCATTCAACGTGACTTGCTCACCGCCCGGGACGATTTCGCCTTCAAATTTTGCCAGCCTGGCCAGCCGCGAAAAGCCATCTGCTCCCGTGTGCGAGACGATATTTGCCTGCACCACGCCAGCATCCGCCGGCCAATTCAGTCGCCGCGCCAACTCGTCCGCAAACGCTTCAGGAATGGCATTCACCCCTTGTCTCTCATACGCGTGGGCACTCACCAAAAAGGGGCGGTCTCCAGCAAACAGCGCAGCAAGTTTTTCGACTTCCACAGGGTTGATCGTGGCATTGACCAGAAGGCGAGCAGCGATGGCGTCGCCGGCTTTTGCTTCCCGGTAAGCGGGATGCTGCTTGACAGCAGACTCAGGGGCATGAATCTGCACGTCGGGAAAGTCTCCCCAAGATGTCCGCGGCGGCTTCATTTGAAGGATTTTATCACTGCGATTGCAGCGATTTTTTGTGGAGAAAGTGCATGACTGAACTTGCGCTGGCCAAGGCGCTGACCGCCAGGACGACACAACTCTGCATCGGCCTGGAAGACGGCGTGGCCGATATTTACGACCTGGTGACGCCCAGTACGGCGGAATTGCTGCGCTGGTGGTTTCTCGCCGACATTTGCGCGACGCGGGCGTTCAATTTCCATGAGGGGCAGCGCGAGGCGATTCTGAACGCCATCGTCGCCCACGAGGTGCTGGGGGCGCGCGATCTCAAGGCGCTGTATCAGGCGGTGGCCCCCGATGCCTTGCTGGCCGGAAACCGGCTCGACGAAGTGGCGCAGGCCAAACATGCCTATCCGAAATACTGCCTCAAGATGGCGACGGGCACGGGCAAGACCTGGGTGTTGCAAGCCTTGATGATCTGGCAGTTGCTGAACAAAACGGCCTTGCTGGCGGAAGGGCTGG
>WQUQ01000120.1 GCA_009782025.1 Desulfobulbus sp.
ATCAAGTATTGAACGAAGACACGTCATTGCGAGGGGCGTAGCCCCGCAGCAATCCAGGCAGCGGATGGATTGCCGCGGCACTTCGTGCCTCGCAATGACGGTGGTTTTTCAATACCTGGTTGCCTGGTCCATAGTCATTTCAATTCGTAATCTGGAATCCGATCAGACAGATGGAAACGGGCGCGGACTGGAAGGGTGATGAACTGGTGGCCTGCACATCCACGCCATCACACCTGAGTGTTATAATGTTGCTAACAAAATATGAAAGGGCAACATCATGGAACATACAACCGTCACCAGTCGGCAATTCGTCCATAACGTCAGCGCCGCCAAGCGGATGGCGCGGCAATGCCCTGTATTCATTACCGATCGGGGCAAGCCTGCCTTTGCCTTGCTGAGTATTGAGGCGTATCGGCGTATGGCAAACCCTGGCGGGCAGAGCATCGTTGATTTGTTGGCGATGCCGGAAGCGGAGGATTTGGCGTTTGACATCAAGCCAATCAAACTAGGGCTGCGTGAGCTGGAGGTTTGATGTATCTCCTGGATACCAATGTTCTGTCTGAACTTCGTAAAGCGCCAGCAACGCGAAGCCCACAAGTGACGGCTTGGGCGACAGCGCAGAATAAGGAAATTCTATTTATCAGCGTGGTGTCGCTCATGGAAATTCGGCGCGGCATTGTCAAGCTGGAGCAACGCGGCGATGCGGTTCAGGCGGCGATGCTGACGCGCTGGCTTCACCAGCACATTCTCCCTGCTTTTTCAGGCCGCATTTTCAGCATTGATCCGGCGACAGCCCTGCGTGCGGCGGAATTGCCGTGGTCAGCACCCAATGACTACCGCGACGCGCTGATTGCAGCAACAGCGTTGACGCATGGCATGACGGTGGTCAGCCGCAACATCAAGGATTTTGCCGCCACAGGCGCAAAACTGCTGAACCCATGGGAAGTCACACCTTAAATTTGTCAATCGACCGCGCACGCCAAAATCCGCGCAAATCCAAACAACCCTTGACCCCTGATCCCCGCCGTGCACATCCACTCCCGCATCCCCGCCCTGCGCGCCGCCTTGAAAAACCGTGGCCGCGTCGTTTTCGTCCCGACCATGGGCAATCTGCACGCCGGCCACATCAGCCTGATGAGAGAGGCGCGCGCCCACGGCGACACGGTGGTCGCCAGCATTTTCGTCAATCGCCTGCAATTCGGCCCGCATGAGGATTTCGACCAGTACCCGCGTACCTTTGAGGCCGACTGCGAGAAGCTCGAAGCCGCCGGCGTCGATGTGCTGTTCGCGCCTACCGAGGCCGACCTCTACCCGGAACCACAGGGCTATTTCATTGAGCCGCCGGCCATCCAGAATGTGCTCGACGGCGAATTTCGCCCCGGTCATTTTCGCGGCGTCGCCACCGTCGTCGCCAAGCTGTTCAACTGCGTCCAGCCGCAGGCGGCGCTGTTCGGCAAGAAGGATTACCAGCAACTCATGGTCATTCGCAACATGGCCCGGCAACTGGCCTTGCCCATCGACATCATCGGCGGCGAGACGGTGCGCGCCGAGGATGGCCTGGCGCTGTCCTCGCGCAACGGCTATCTCTCTGCCGCCGAGCGCGCCGAAGCGCCGCGCCTCTACCGCCTGCTGACCGGCATCCGCGCCACCATTCGCAGCGGCGAGCGCGACTACGCCGCGCTGGAAGCCAAGGCCGCCGCCGAACTGGCCGACGCCGGCTGGCAGACCGATTATGTTTCGCTACGGCAACAGAGCGATCTGGCCCCGCCGCAAGACAGGAACGCGCCACTGGTAGTCCTCGCCGCCAGCCGCCTGGGCACGACGCGGCTGATCGACAATATCGAGATTTGAGGCGTCGACCGGCGTTCGAGCGGGGTCGAACGGGGTCGTTGACAGAGGGTCGATTGCCGTTACAATTCGCTTCCCCGACCGCCTGGATGAGTCAAGCCATGCAGAGAACGATGCTGAAATCCAAATTGCACCGCGTGACGACCACTCACGCCGATCTGCATTACGAGGGTTCCTGCGCCATCGACGAGGATCTGCTCGACGCCGCCAATATCCACGAGTACGAGCAGATCGACATCTGGAACGTGAACAACGGCGAACGCTTCACCACCTATGCCATCCGCGCCGAACGCGGCTCGGGCGTCATCTCGGTCAACGGCTCGGCGGCCCGCCGCGCCGCCCCCGGCGACATCCTCATCATCGCCACCTTCGCCGCCTACAACGAAATCGAACTGGCCCGGCACGAACCGGATCTGATCTACGTCGATGCGCAGAACCGCATCACTCGCCGCGGGCACAACATTCCGGTGCAAGTCGCCGCCTGACCGCGCCGCACCCAACGCCCTCATGGAAACCCGCCGCCGGCGGGTTTTTTCTGCCGCATCACTTTTTCAACCGAAGGAGCCTTTGCCATGATCGACATCGCCCAATACGCCCGCGCCCGTTACGCGGCCAAAGCCTACGACCCGGCGCGCCAGATTCCCGCGCCGGCGGTGGAACAATTGCGCGAATTGCTGCGTTTGTCGCCCTCGTCGGTCAATTCGCAGCCCTGGCATTTCGTCGTCGCCGCAAGCGCTGAAGGCAAGGCGCGCATCGCCAGGGCCTTGCAAGGTCCCTATGCTTACAACGCGCCCAAGATTCTCGATGCCTCGCACGTTTTCGTGTTATGCACCCGGCACACGTTGAGCGATGAACATCTCGACGCTCTCATCGAACAGGAGGCGCGCGACGGCCGCTACCCCAACCCGCCAGACCAGCCCGCCCGGCGTCAGATGCTGTTCGGCTATGCCAATCTCCACCGCCACACGCGGCGCGACGCACAAGCCTGGATGGAAAAACAGACCTACCTCGCGCTCGGCACGCTGTTGCTCGGCGCGGCAATGCTGGAGCTTGATGCCACGCCGATCGAAGGCTTCGACAACGCCGCCCTCGACCGCGAACTGGATTTGCCGGCGCAAGGCTTCAGCAGCAGCGTGCTGGTTTCGCTCGGCTATCACGGCGCGGACGACTTCAACGCCAGGCTGCCCAAGTCGCGTCTGCCGGCGGCGAGGTTATTTACCGATATTTGATTGCCTCCGTTCCCCCGCCCCTTTCAAATTTAGCCGACATCAAAGCCGCGGCTATCCGCCCGGAAATAACATCAACCGGCCAAACAATTTCCGAAAGGGGGAAAACGATGAGTGGCGCGTTCACCAAGTCGATGGCGCGGAACATTTTCTACGGGGGGACGGTCTTCTTCTTCCTGTTGTTCCTGGCGTTGTCATTCGATACCCATTCGCAACTGCCGAAGCGGGACATGCGGGCCAATATCACGCCGCAGATCGCTCTGGGCAAGAAGCTGTGGGAAACCAATAACTGCATCGGCTGCCATACCCTGATGGGCGAAGGCGCCTATTTCGCGCCGGAACTGGGCAACGTGGTTGTCCGTTATGGCGAGGAGGGCACCAAGGCCTTCATCCAGGCCCGTCCGAAGGAAGGCATCCCGGGTCGCCGCAGCATGCCGCAGTTCAACTTCAGCGACGAGCAACTGAATGCCATCGTGGCCTTCCTGAAGCACGTCAATTCGATCAATGCCGCCAATTGGCCGCCCAACGCCCAAGGCTGATCGAGAGGAGGAAACGACATGCAATTCAAATCGCAAGCGGTTGCCAAACCTTACTTCATCGCGGCTATCGGTCTTTTCGTCGGGCAGATTCTGTTTGGCCTCATCATGGGCCTGCAATATGTGCTCGGCGACTTCCTGTTCCCCGCGATTCCCTTCAACGTCGCCCGCATGGTGCACACCAACCTGCTGATCGTCTGGCTGCTGTTCGGCTTCATGGGTGGCGCCTACTACATGATCCCGGAAGAAGCGGAAACCGAACTAGCCAGTCCGAAACTCGCTCTGGCGATGTTCTGGATCTTCCTGGTCGCCGGCGCCTTGACCATCGTCGGCTATCTGGCCGTGCCCTATGCCACGCTGGCCAAACTGACCGGCAATGACATCCTCGAAACGATGGGCCGCGAGTTCCTCGAACAGCCGTTGCCGACCAAGGTCGGCATCGTCATCGTGGCGCTCGCCTTCCTGTTCAACATCACGCTCACCGTGCTGAAGGGCAAGAAAACCTCCATCGCCATCGTGCTGCTGGTCGGCCTCTGGGGTCTGGCGGTGTTCTTCCTGTTCTCCTTCTACAACCCGGTCAACATCGTCATCGACAAGTTCTTCTGGTGGTGGACGGTGCACCTGTGGGTGGAAGGCGTCTGGGAATTGATCCTCGGTGCTTTCCTGGCCTTCGTGCTCATCAAGACCACCGGCGTCGACCGCGAGGTGATCGAGAAGTGGCTGTACGTGATCGTGACGCTGACGCTGATTACCGGCATCATCGGTACCGGTCACCACTACTACTGGATCGGCACGCCGGAATACTGGCAGTGGTGGGGTTCCATCTTCTCCGCCCTGGAACCGATCCCGTTCTTCGCCATGACCGTCTTTGCCTTCAACATGGTCAACCGGCGTCGCCGCGAGCATCCCAACAAGGTTGCCGTGCTGTGGGCGCTGGGCACCGGCGTGATGGCTTTTCTCGGGGCGGGCGTGTGGGGCTTCCTGCATACCCTGGCGCCGGTGAATTTCTACACGCACGGCACGCAGATCACCGCCGCCCACGGCCACATGGCGTTCTACGGTGCCTATGTCATGGTCGTGCTGATGATGATCTCCTACGCCATGCCGATCCTGCGCGGCCGCGCCGCCAACAGCAACAAGTCGCAAATGCTGGAAATGTGGTCGTTCTGGCTGATGACTGTGTCTATCGTCTTCATCACCCTGTTCCTGACCGCTGCCGGCATCCTGCAAGTCTGGCTGCAACGCGCCTCGGACTCCCCGATGCCGTTCATGGTCGCGCAGGAGAAAATCGCCCTGTTCTACTGGATGCGCGAGTGGACCGGCGTGTTCTTCCTGATCGGCCTGGTCCTCTACATCCTCAGCTTCTTTGTTGGCGGCGAGGAAGAAAAGGCCGCTTAATAAAGCTGGATTGGCGGGATGAATCCCGCCCTACGGCAAAAGCGCGAATCATCCGATTCGCGCTTTTTTCTTGGGCGCTCAACGCGCCTCGTCAATCGCCTGGCGCAGTTTTGCCTCGAACTCGTCCGCCAGCCGCGCCACTTCCGGCTGCGCCGACAGCGCGCTCAGCCAGAGCGACGGCCGAAGCAGGCCGAGCCGTGTCGCCCCATCCTCGGTGAACACGGCAATCCGCCACGGCAAGGCCAATCCCAGGCGCATGTCGCAGGCCAGCAGCCTGGCTTCCAGATGTGGGCTGGCGATGTCGAAGACGCGCAATTCCTCGTCACACTCCAGCCCGCGACTGCGCAGCGCCTCGCCGTGGTCGCGCGCTTGCAGCAAGATCAGACCGAGGCGCAGCGCGACAGCGGCCAGATCGGTAGCGGCCTCGAAGCACGATTTGTCGCTGGTAACGGTGTAGATCATCCTATCAACCTGGCAATCAAGCATTGAACATTCCCGCTGCGTCATTGCGCTACGTCGCAGCATCCATGCGGCTTGTGGATTCTGCGTACTGCGACTTCGCGCAGCATGACA
>WQUQ01000121.1 GCA_009782025.1 Desulfobulbus sp.
GATGGGGCGGGTTTTAGCGCGGGGAGCGAAGCGGGTGGACTTCAGTCCCCTACGACCCGCGCGAACCCACCTACTTCAGTAGGTGGTCGTTCAGTTCACCCTCCGTAATCCTCTATCCCCTTCAAGGGGAGGGCCGGGGTGGGGATGGGGTGCGCCGTCATGCGTCCCCGTCGCCGCTGGCGCGCATCCCCAGCATTCGGCCCACGCCTGCGGCACATGGCCGGCCGGGAAGGCTTCGGCAATCTGGCGGTAAAGATCGGCCGGCGCGGCCTCGCCCAGGCGTTCCTTGATGCCGCGCACGGCTTCCGGCACGGTGAGCATGATGTGCACGGCGGGAGCTTTGAGCGGATACACCGCGTCCGCGCATCGAGGCAGCATTTCCGGCATGAAGGTTTCGGCCAGCGGCTTGAAGGGGTCGACCTTGCCGCCGAAGGGCATGGCCTTCGGGCGGTGCGGGCCGCCGCTGGCCGCCGCCTCGGCCTGCTCGGCGGCGCTCCTCGCGGCGAGCTTCGCCCGCGCGATTTCCGGTGGCGTCATGGCATGGCGCTTGTATTCCTCGCCCATGACCGGGCTATCCTGCCAATAGCCGAGGTCGTCTTCCACCTTGAGCGGACACTCGAAATACGACACCTTGCCATCCGCCGCTTCCTGCACGATGCGGATGCTGTCATCCGACCACGGGTTTTTGACCACCCGCACCTTGAGGTTGCGGTACACGCCAGGCAGGCCGCTGGCATCCCAAGCCTTGTTCTCGAAATCCACCGTCAAGTGTTGCGTGATGCGCCGCTCGACGGGCTTGGCATGCGCCGCGTTGCGGCAGGCTTCGACGCTCGGCGGTTCGACGAGATGCCCCGCCACATGCGTCATCCAGGCCGAAAGCCGCGTCTGGCCGTGGCGGCCGTGGGTGGCGGTGGCGTTGAACCTGACGCGCCAGCGTTCGGCAGCGGCATTCAGATCGGCCAGGTTGAATACCGGGCGGGAAGCGAGCATGGATTCAAACTTGCGCTCGACGATATCCTGTGGCTTTTCCACCGCGCCGGTCGCCCGCGCATTGCCGGGCAGGTGCCATTGCAGATCGATGTCCAGCCGCTGACATAGACCCTTGAACACCGCGCCCGTCATGGCCGCGCCGGCATCGCAATACACCCGTTTGGGCTTGCCCCAGAACTCGTTCCGGCGGTACTGCATGGCGTTGATGAAGACCTGCGTCAGGTTGGCGCCCGATTCGCCGCCGAACACGTACTCCACATAGATGCAGCCGCTGGCGACATCCACCACCAGGTAGCGCCAGACGCGCTCGTTCTCGATACGGGCGATGTGCTTCGGCTTGTTGTCGTTGAACACCTCCTGGCGCATGACTTGCAAGCCGCCATCGGCGGGCAGGTAATAGAGCACGCACAGCGAGGCATCCACCTGCCAGACGTGATTGGCGTGCAGCACGCGCATCCGTATGGCCGGGGCCGGCGTCGAGAGCGTTTTGTCATCCAGGCCGAACACCTTGATCGCGGCGCGGATGGCGCTGATCGACAGCGGGCGAAGCTCGCCCGTGGCCTTATCGAGAAACTCGGCGCGGATGTGGCCGTTACTGCGCAGCGTGGCCACCGCGTCCGCCAGCGCGACCATCGCCTTGCAGCCCTCCTTGCCGCGCGCATTCTCGCGCTGCCAGCGCACGATCTCCTCCGCCTCGAAGAGCGGCAGCGCATGGGCGCCGGCGTCCGAGCGCCTGGCGCGGCGCTCCCGCAGTTCGGCCCGCTTCAGGGCGGTGTGCAGGCGCTGCATATTGGGCGCGCCGTCCGGCTTCAGCCAGCCGAATTCCCGGCAGTAACGGGCGTACACCGCCGCCTTGCCGCCATGCCCGGCGGCAGCGGCATCGCGCGCGCAATCCACCAGGCGGGGGAGATGGTCTGCCATGATGGCCCTCGCCCTTTACCTGGCGGCGTTCGGCGTGGGCATCACCAGCCCCTGCTTTTCGAGAAAATCATCGGGCAATTCGCCGAAGGGATCATCCGCGTCGTCTTTGAGGCGCGGCAGCGCGAAGTTCACCCGCAGCGCATCGGTGGCGTCCTCGATGCGGGCGATGAAGCCGCTCATCACGGCGGCGTTGCTCACGCCATTTTCCTCGTCGTAGGCGCGCATCGCCTCGATGGCCTGGCGCAGCGCGCCGCCGATGAGGGCAGAAGCCATGTTCGCGGCATCCTGCATGGCCAGCACCTTCTTCGCCTCAACCTCGTCGGGCGTGGGCGCTTCGAGTTTCTTTTTATGCGCTTGCATTTGCAGGGCGCGCAGCTTTTTCTGGGCGTCGTCGAGCACGGCGTCCTTGGCCTCGGCATCGGCGCGCAACTCGCGCAGTGCGGCGCGCAGTTCCTTGACGCTCATGGTCGCCACGTCGTCGAGCTTCAATTCGCCCGTCTGGCCGGTGAGTTCGAGTTCTTCGATCTGTTCGTCGTCGAGAACGAGCATTTCGAGGAGCTTGCTTTGCGTGTTGGCGGCCTTGAGCAAATGCGTCGACGTCGACGCATTGGAAAACTTGCGAACCACCTGCATGTACCGCTGGGCGGCGCGCGGATCGAAGTTCAGCACAGCCAAGCGCGCTACGAACTGGCCGTGATCGCAGGCTTTTTTCAGCACCAGCAGACCGCGCCCCACCTCGATCATGGACTCGATTGTGCGCCGCATGTTGGCCGCGATGTCCCGCTGGATCAGGTCGGGGTCGGTGCTGTCCGCCGGCAACTGATAACCGTGCAGGGTCGCCACGGCGCGCACCGTGCTCTCGCGCTGGGCTTCCAGCAGGGCCAGTTGACTGCTGGCCTCGGTCATTGCCTCGATGCTGGGCAGGCCATCGGTGACGGCTGGCGGGTTGTCGATGACGACGGATTTGCGTCCCATGAAAATTCCTTTCAACTGGTCAGGGTTCGTTTCAGGTTCTGGAGGCGTTCATCGGCGGCATCCAGGCTGCGCAGGATGGCGATGGCGTGGCGGGCGAACTGCGTGGACGGCCGGATGCGCCCGGTCGCCGGAATGCGCGCGGCAAAGCCGCTGGCTTCCAGCGTGGCCACGTAGCGCGTGATGGCCGAAGGATCGAGGCCAGTTGCCTTGCTCAGATCGCCCGGCGTCAGGCCGTGGACGAAATCGCCAACCAGCAGCGCAGCCAGCACGTCGAGCACCTTGCCGGCGGATTGGGCGGTCTTTGTGGGAGTAGTCATCCGTTGGCCTCCCCGGCAAACCAGTCCACCAGCGTATTGAGGAGGATGGTGCTCTGGTTCAAACAATTGCAGATGGCGCGCTGCTTCAGGTGCGCCGGGTATTCGTCGAGGAGCGCGTAAATGGTGGAGACTTGCAGGCGCAAGCCGTCAATGCACTCCCTGGCAGGCTGGGGGACGCGCAGCGAGGTTTGGCTGGCTTCCCGCTTGGCGTGGATCGACTCGGCGGCCAACGCGACACACCGGTCGCAGATGCAGGCCGATTGCCCTTCAGCCAGGTAGTCGACGTCGCCCCCGCCATTGCCGCAGAAGGAACAGTACAAGGAGGCGCTCATGCCGCCTCCTCGCGCAGATGACGGCCCTTGATCAAGCCGGCGTCGACGCCCGCGCCAAAGGCGTCGAACGCCGCCGTGCCGAGTGTGTAGGGCAACGGCGTGGCGCCGGCGATACGTTCGCCCAGCGCTACTTCCAGGCCACGCAGCGCGCCGGCATGCCATTCTCGGCTGCGGGTCAGGTGGGCAAAAAAGCTGTTGTAGGCTTCACGGGCGCTCATGCCGCATCCTCCAGCACCACCGGCTTCGCCCAGCGGCTGGGCGGCTGGGCTTCGGAGAGGGCGGCCAGTTCGATCAGGCGCGCCGCCAGGCGGCGCAGATCGGCGGGGCGAATTTCCAGGCCGTTGAACGGCTCGGAGCGGATTTCCACCAGCGGTTGACCGTGCCGGCAGCGAGTAATGGTGGCGTGCAGGGGGAGCGGGTTCATGCCGCGCCCTCCTCAGATCAGGCCCACGCCGCGCATGCGGGCGCGGCAGGCGGTGATGGAGCCGACCGAGGCGTGGCCGGTCAGGCTGATGAGTTGGCTCCGGCTGAATTCCGGGTGCTCGGCGATGGGTTTCCAGCGCGGCTTCAAGCGGTAGAGGGCGTTGGCTTCGCGTTCCTTGACGGCGGCGAGCTGGCGTTCCATGGCGCGGAAGGCTTGCAGGAAATCCACCTTCCAGCGCAACGCCTCCTTGCCGGTAAAGCCCATCGCCAGGAGGGCGAAACCTTCTTCGGTCAGTTCCCACATCGGGACTTCTTTGGCCGTATTCCTCCCGGACTGGTAGGCGTACTTTGAGAGCCGAAAATTCGGCTCTGAAAACGCAGGGTCGCCGAGGTCAAAAATTAATTTCTCAATGGCTTTCAGCACGTGAGAATGCCGCTTGTGAAAATGCTCGGCGACTTTCAGGCTGGTGGTGAAAATGCGCTCGCCCTGGCGGCTGACGAGCAGGGTTTCGGGAAACAGGTCGTGCATGATCTTCTCCTCGTAAAACAGTGTGAAACTGTGTTAAAATCAATGGGTTGAATCAGTCCGGCACGGGCAGGCCGAGGGCCAGGCGGATTTCGCGGCAGACGCCGTAATTGCCTCGGCGCAGGCCGCGCACGGTGTCTGACACGTCGCGGTACTTGAAGCCGAAGCGTTGGGCGAACTGGGTCAGGTTCATGCCGCGCTCGCGGCGCAGGCGCTGCTTGATGGCGTTGGGGGTTTCGGTCTTGGTCATGGCGGTAGGCCTCATGCGGGGGAGGCACGGTGGAAAAACTGTGGGAAGAGGTGCAAGCGGCGATCAACCGGGCAGTCCAGGCAGTGGGCGTGCTGCCTACCCTGCTGACATTGACGGCGGCCGGACTGCTGCTGGCCTGGCTCTGGAGCAACGCGGCCTGGCTGCTGCTGGCGTTGTTCGGCGCCATGGGCAGTGCAGAGGTATTTCATCGGCAACAAAAAGCCGAACTCATAAAGCGCCGCGAGACCACGATAGAAAGCCTGCTGTTCCGCTTCATCGACAAATACCCGAAGTGGCGGCCGAAAGTGCTCAAGGAATTCCAGCACGGCGGTCTGCTTTTCCGCACGATGGGGTTCGAGGAGCTGGAGGTTCCCCTGGCCATCGCAGGTCCATTGTGTCCCCGATGCGCAGGTCACCTGACAGAACGGCGCGAAGTGCGCTTTCCAGGCCGTTGCCGCATCCAGCATCGGTGCCCATGCGGGTTTACTCAGCCGAGTCCACACTCGCTGGGCGAACTGCAACAGGAGGCGTACCAGATGGCGGGGTGTCCCGGCTGAGAGGGTAACGGTTGAGTGGTTCATGCCAACACCCCCGGCACGATCTCTTTACCGATGAAGCGCGACAGGTCGCGCAGGATGCGATAGGTCAAGCGACCGCGCGGCAGATCGGCTTTACCAGACCAGCGGCTGACGGCCTGTGCCACCGTGCGCGGCTGGTAGCCGTTGGCGATGGCCCACTTGCGGTAACTAGTATTTCGTTTCTTTAAAACATTTACTTAAACTCTCATCTCTGCGATCATATCTTTCCAGTGCAACAGACTGGAGAACACGATGTCCAGACCGA
>WQUQ01000122.1 GCA_009782025.1 Desulfobulbus sp.
CGTCATGCTGCGCGTAGTCGCAGCATCCATGCGGCTCGTGGATTCTGCGACTACGCTTCGCTCCGCGCAGAATGACAACCCTTGATTGCCGGGTGAATAGGCAACCAGGTATTGAAAAACCGCCGTCATTGCGAGGCGCGAAGTGCCGCGGCAATCCATCCGCTGCCTGGATTGCCGCGGGGCTACGCCCCTCGCAATGACGTGTCTTCGTTCAATACTTGATCCCCGGGTGAATAGAGCGAGCCGTGAAAAATATTACCGGCGTTTGCCGGGTTTGCTTGCAAAATCCGGCGGGTTGCCGCAAAACCGCCATGCCGGATACACAGCAATTTTTGTTCCATCATTGGCCCCTGTGCCATAATCCGCTCAAATTTTTGAGGACTCGACATGGACGACAACAAGGCAAAGGCGCTCGCCGCGGCGCTGCAACAGATCGAAAAGCAGTTCGGCAAAGGCTCCATCATGAAGATGGGCGATGCCGAGATTGAAGAGGGCATTCAGGTCGTTTCCACCGGCTCGCTCGGTCTGGACATCGCGCTCGGCGTCGGCGGTCTGCCGCGCGGTCGCGTCGTTGAAATCTATGGCCCGGAATCCTCGGGCAAAACCACGCTGTGCCTGCAAGTCGTTGCCGAAATGCAGAAGCTCGGCGGCACCGCCGCCTTCATCGACGCCGAACACGCGCTCGATCCGCAGTACGCGCAGAAGCTCGGCGTCAATGTCGGCGAATTGCTGATCTCGCAACCGGATACCGGCGAACAGGCGCTGGAAATCGCCGATATGCTGGTGCGTTCCGGTTCGGTCGACATCATCGTCATCGACTCGGTGGCGGCGCTGACGCCGCGCGCCGAAATCGAGGGCGAAATGGGCGACCAGATGGTCGGCCTGCACGCCCGCCTGATGTCGCAGGCCTTGCGCAAGCTGACCGCCAATATCAAGAAAACCAACACCCTGGTCGTTTTCATCAACCAGATCCGCATGAAGATCGGCGTCATGTTCGGCTCGCCGGAAACGACCACCGGCGGCAACGCGCTGAAGTTCTACGCCTCGGTGCGCCTCGACATCCGCCGCATCGGCGCGATCAAGAAGGGCGACGAGGTGATCGGCAGCGAAACCAAGGTCAAGGTGGTCAAGAACAAGGTGTCGCCGCCCTTCCGCGAAGCCATTTTCGACATCCTCTACGGCGAGGGCATTTCGCGCCAGGGCGAGATCATCGAGATGGGCGTCGCGCACAAACTGGTCGATAAATCCGGCGCCTGGTATGCCTACAAGGGCGAGAAGATCGGCCAGGGCAAGGACAACGCCCGCGAATTCCTCAAGGCGCATCCCGAGATCGCCGCCGAAATCGAGGCCGGCATCCGCGAGGCCGCCAGCGCCACCGTCATCAAGCCGGTCAAGGCCAAAGCCGATGCCTGATCGCCGGTCGAGCGCCGGACTGCAAACGGGAACGACCGGATTGCGCGTCCGCGCCCTGCAACTCTTGACCCGGCGGGATTATTGCCGGGCCGAGTTGCAAAGCAGGCTCGCCACCGAGGCCGAATCGGCCGAGCAACTGGACGCCGTGCTCGATGCCTTGCAAGAGGAGTGCCTGTTGTCCGACCCGCGCTACGCCGCCCAGCGCGTCGCCGCCCGCGCCGGTCGCTATGGCAATGCCCGGCTGCGCCAGGAATTGCGCCAGAAAGGCGTTGATGACGCGGACATCGTTGCGGCGCTGCCGCAGGGCGGCGATGAAAGCGAGCGTTGCCGCGCCGTCTGGGCGAAGAAATTCGGCGTTCCGCCGGACAGCGCCGCGGAGCGCGCCCGGCAGATGCGTTTTCTGCAATATCGCGGCTTTTCCGGCGAGGCCATTCGCCGGGTGATGCACGGAACCGACGAATGACCACGGAGCGAGAGCAAGCCCCGGCCTTCAGGCCGGGGGTAAGCGAGCCAAGTACGCCTTCGGCGCCGAAGGCGCCCCAAACTCGTGGCGAGGAAGCCTCTGGCTTTAGCCAGAGGGGACTCAATGCCGCCGTTCTCTCCGCCAACAACCTGAAGAAGCGCTACAAATCGCGCACGGTGGTCGGGGATGTCTCCTTTGCGGTGCGTTCCGGCGAAGTGGTCGGCCTGCTCGGGCCGAATGGCGCCGGCAAGACCACCTGCTTCTACATGATCGTCGGCCTGGTCGCCGCCGACGGCGGCGAAGTCCATATCGACGACGATCGCCTCACCCACCTGCCGATGCACGCCCGCGCCCGTCTGGGGCTGTCCTACCTGCCGCAGGAAGCCTCGGTATTCCGCAAACTGAACGTCGAGGAGAACATCCGCGCCGTGCTCGAACTGCTGGATCTGCCGGAAACCGAGGTCAACGACCGGCTGGAGGGGCTGCTGGCCGAACTGCACGTCGATCACGTGCGCCACGTCAATGCCGCAGCGCTGTCCGGCGGCGAGCGGCGGCGGGTGGAAATCGCCCGCGCCCTGGCCACCACCCCGCGCTTCATCCTGCTCGACGAACCTTTCGCCGGCGTCGACCCGATTGCCGTGCTGGAAATCCAGAAAATCATCCGTTTCCTCAAGGAGCGCGGCATCGGCGTGTTGATTACCGACCACAACGTGCGCGAGACGCTGGGTATCTGCGACCACGCCTACATCATCAACGAAGGTCATGTGCTGGCCGCTGGCCGGCCGGCTGAAATCGTCGATAATGAAAGCGTGCGCAAGGTTTATCTGGGCGAGCATTTCAGGCTCTGACCCAGGTTCCGACCGCTAGCAAGCCGCCCACCGCTCCCCATGAAGCCGGCACTCCAGCTCAAACTCTCCCAGCATCTCGCGTTGACGCCGCAATTGCAGCAGTCGATCAAGCTGTTGCAGTTATCGACCATCGAGATGCAGCAGGAAATCGAGCGCTACCTGCTGGAAAATCCGATGCTGGAGCGCGACGAGGAATCGGCAACGGAAAACTACAGCGCCGCGCAACAGTTCGATTCGCCCAATTCGTCATCTCGCGCCGACAGCGAGCGTGAAACGTCGACCGGGGAAAGGGAAAGCCGCGACGAGCGCGAGCCGGAAGCGCCGGTATCGCCCGCCGAAGTCGACGACGACCGCTGGAGTTCCGATGCCGGCACCTTCACCGGCGCTGGCCGCGATGAGGACGATGACACCGACGCCCAGGACATCCATGCCGGCAGCGTCAGCCTGCGCGACCATCTGGGCTGGCAACTGGGCATGACCCAGCTTTCCGGGCGCGACCG
This sequence comes from Desulfobulbus sp., assembly GCA_009782025.1. Classification (GTDB taxonomy): domain Bacteria; phylum Pseudomonadota; class Gammaproteobacteria; order Burkholderiales; family Rhodocyclaceae; genus Azonexus. Next base: position 3,225 of record WQUQ01000122.1, read on the forward strand.
GGCGCTGGTGCGTTTTCTCATCGAGGCGCTCGACGACGATGGCTATCTGTCGACGCCCTTGGCGGAACTGCTGGAAACCCTGCCGCCGGAATACGAAGTCGAACTCGATGAACTGGAAATCGCCTTGCGCCATATCCAGAATTTCGATCCGACCGGCATCGGCGCGCGCCATCCGCGCGAGTGTCTGACCTTGCAACTCAACGCATTGCCCGAGAGCCGGACACGCACCCTGGCCTTGTCCATCGTCGACACGCATCTGGAACTGCTGGCCGCCCGCGATTTCACCAGGATCCGCCGCCTGACCGGCTGCGACGACGCAGCGCTGAAGGCGGCGCACGCCCTGATCGTCAGCCTCGATCCGCGACCGGGCGCCGGCTTTGCCCAGAGCGAGGCGCGCTACATCACGCCCGATGTCATCGTCAGAAAGCTGAAGGGCAAGTGGACCGCCTACATCAATCCCGACGCCTACCCGCGTCTGCGCATCAACCGGCTCTATGCCGAAATTCTCGCCCGGCAGCGGCGCGGCAACGGCAATCTGAGCGGCCAACTGCAAGAGGCGCGCTGGCTCATCAAGAATGTCCAGCAGCGTTTCGACACCATTTTCCGCGTGACCCAGGCCATCGTCGATCGTCAGCGCCAGTTTTTCGAGCACGGCGAAGTCGCCATGCGCCCGCTGGTGCTGCGCGAAATCGCCGACGCGCTCGGCCTGCACGAATCGACCGTGTCGCGCGTCACCAGCCAGAAATACATGGCCACGCCGCGCGGCATCTTTGAACTGAAATATTTCTTCGGCAGCCATGTCGCCACCGATACCGGCGGAGCCTGCTCCGCCACCGCCATCCGCGCGCTCATCAAGCAATTGATCGGTGCCGAGGACGGCAAGAAGCCCTTGTCGGATAGCCAATTATCCGAAATACTAGGCCAGCAGGGAATCGTTGTTGCCCGGCGCACGGTTGCCAAATACCGCGAGTCGCTCAATATCCCGCCGGTCAATTTACGCAAGACCCTGTAAAGAGAGGAAAAACATGAACATGCAGATTGCTGGGCACCATATCGAAGTCACGCCGGCGTTGCGCGAATACGTGGAAAACAAGCTCGATCCCGTGCTGCGCCATTTCGACAAAGTGACCGGCGTCAACGTCGTCCTGTCCGTCGAAAAACTCAAGCAGAAAGCCGAAGTCACCGTGCATGTACCGGGCAGGGACATGCATGTCGAAGAATCCGGCGACGATCTCTACGCCGCCATCGATGCCATGTTCGACAAACTGGACCGCCAGGTCTTGAAGCACAAGCAGAAGATGCAGGATCACCACCGCGGCGGCAAAGTCGACCTCCACGCCGTCGAATGACGGCTAAACGACCGGCTGCGGCGTTCGCGCCGCGGCCTGTTTTATCTGTACTCCCATGAACCCACTCAGCACTATCCTGGCGCCGGCGCAGATCCTTCTCGATCTGGAGGCGAGCAGCAAGAAACGGGTCTTCGAGCAAGCCGGCCAGCTTTTTGAAGCCCACCTGGGCCTTGCCCGCTCGATTATTTTCGACAGCCTCTTCGCCCGCGAAAAACTCGGGTCCACCGGCCTTGGCCAGGGCATCGCCATTCCCCACGGGCGCATCAAGGGACTCAAGCAAGCCGCCGGCGCCTTCATTCGCCTGGTCAACCCGGTGCCTTTCGATTCGCCGGACGGCCGTGGCGTCAATTTGCTGTTCGTCCTGCTGGTTCCCGAGCAGGCGACCGAAGAGCATTTGCAGATCCTGTCGGAACTGGCGCAGCGCTTTGCCGATCGCGCCTTCCGCGAAGCGTTGCAGAATGCGCCCGACGCGGCGACCGTGCTGGCGCTTTTCCAAGGCTGAATAGCGAGACAAGGGCCGTGCGCCATATCACTCTGGTTCGGCTCTACGAGGATAATCGCGAGAAGCTGTTGTTGAGCTGGATGGTTGGCCAGGGGATCGACCGCCGTATCGAGATCAAACTCTCCAGCAAGTACGGGGCGGATGTCGTTGGCCACGTCAACATCATTCACCCGGAGCGCTTGCAGGTACTGGGTCTGGCCGAGCAGGAATGGGCCGGACGCATCGGCGAACGCCGTTTTGGCCAGGTACTTGATGATTTACTGGCGGCCCAGCCGCCGGCGGTGATCGTCGCCGACGGCGTGGCGCCGACAGCGCAACTGCTCGACGCCTGCACCCGTTCGGGAACGCCGCTGATCCTGTCGCTCAAGCCCTGCTCGGCGGTCATCGATCAGTTGCGTATCTATCTGTCGATCCGCCTGGCCGACACCATCAACATGCATGGCGTGTTCATGGACGTACTCGGCATGGGCGTTCTGATTACCGGCGAATCCGGCGTCGGCAAGTCGGAACTGGCGCTCGAACTCATTTCCCGCGGTCATGGCCTGGTTGCCGACGATGTCGTCGAGATGGCCCGTATCGCGCCGATGACCATCGACGGCCGCTGCCCCGGCATGCTGCGCGATTTTCTTGAAGTGCGCGGCCTGGGTTTGCTCAATATCCGCACCATCTTCGGCGAGACCGCCTCGCGGCGCAAGATGCGCCTCAAGCTGATCGTCCATCTGCAACGCAGCGCCGCGAACAGCGACGCGCCGCGCCTGCCGCTCGACGCCCAGACGCAGGAAGTGCTCGGCGTGCCCATCCGCAAGGTGGTCATTCCCGTGGCCGCCGGCCGCAACCTGGCGGTTCTGCTGGAAGCGGCGGTGCGCAATACCATCCTGCAACTGCGCGGCATCGACAGCATGCAGGATTTCATGGATCGTCAGCAGCGGATGATGCTCGACGACGAGGCTTGAAGCTCGCTGGAATTACAGGTGCTCGAACTCGGCGCCGTCGCTATCCGGTTCGCTGTGGGAGCTGCCGAAGCAGATCAGCCCCTTCCCCTCGAGCAGGCATTCCTGGCGCCGGACGCGCGTCTCCCGGCGGCTGTTGATGCTGACGAAACAGCCGTTGGTACTGGTGTCGACGAGAAAATAGCCGTCCTGGCGCCTTTCGATCCGCGCATGCTGGCGCGAGGCCTTGCGATCCTCGACCACCACTGTGTTGCCCAGATCGCGGCCGAGCGTCAGCACCGGCTCCCGATCATCGATCAGGAAAGTCTTGCCGCGATAGCGCACGCGCAACCGTTCGGCGACCGGCGAAACCGGGCCAAAGACCGAGGGCGAATAGCCGCCTGTCTCGTGCGTCGTCCAGTGAATGCTGAACAAGGTCGGGTTTTCTCCGAGATCGGGAGCGGCGTCTGCCTTGGACAGCAGACCAGTGCCGACGACGCTGGCGGCCATGAATGAATCGATGACGCCGGGTACCGGCATCAAGCGGGCTTTGATGAGGCTGCCTTCCGGCAGTTCGGCGACCAGCGCCGAACTGCACAGAATCTGGTCGCGGTGGGCGATGCCGGCAATCCGCGCGGCGCTGGTGACGGCATCGCCGGAGAGCTTGCCACCCTCCTCAGTGGCCAACCCGGCATGCAGGCCGATGCGGATCGTCAGTTTCAGGCCGGAGACCGGTGGCAGATCGGCAATCCGCTGCTGCATGTCGATCGCCGCCTGGCAGGCTTCTTCCGCCGTTTCGTAGGTCGCCAGCACTTCGTCGCCGACAAGCTGCACCACTTTGCCGCGATAGCCGTCAATCGAGCGTTTGATGCGCTTGAGGCAACGGTCGACAGCGCGCATCGCCTCCCCGTTGTCAAGGTGTTTGAACAGGTTGGCGCTACCGGATACATCGGTAAGCATCAAAATCATCTTGTGTTCAGTGGCGGACATGGACAGATGACCCATCGACGAATTATAGAAACGGCCATTGAATATTGATGTTTCCCGCAGGGGCAACCCATGTGGCTTCCCGGCTTGGACAGGTACAAGACCTGCTCCTGCATCAATCTCTAATGGCTGGGTGAACAGCAAGGTATCATGGACGCTGCCGTCTCAAGATGCGAAACGCACATATTGCAAATTGCGCACGTCGCAAGAAAGTGAATGTCTTTTTACGCAATACATGTTGCATCTGTCAATAAGTTGAGCGATATACAGGATAGATCATTGTACTGACAGACTGATGGGAACGGCGCCAGTCAGCGTGAAGTCAGGCGCATCAAAGGCGATGTCGCCCTCATCCACGGGCGTTTCGAGCGTCAACCCGGCGAAATCGAACAGTGCGTTGTCGGCGAGATGCGATGGCACGACATTCTGCATGGCGGTCAATACGGATTCAGTCCGGCCGGGGTAGCGCCTGTCCCAGTCCTGCATCATTTCGCGGATTTTCTGACGTTGCAGATTGCCCTGTGAACCGCACAGGTTGCAGGGAATGATCGGAAATCCCATGCCGCGGGCAAATTTGGCGATGTCGGCTTCCGAACAGTAGGCCAACGGCCGGATCACGACATGCGCGCCATCGTCGGTGACCAGCTTGGGCGGCATGGCCTTCAGCTTGCCGCCGAACAGCATGTTCAGGAGCAGCGTATGCACCATGTCGTCGCGGTGGTGACCGAGCGCAATCTTGTTGGCCCCCAGTTCCTTGGCGGTACGGTAGATGATGCCGCGACGCAGACGCGAGCACAGCGAGCAGGTGGTTTTGCCCGCTGGAATTTTTTCCTGGACGATGGAATAGGTGTCGGCTTCGACGATACGGAATTCGACGCCGATGGAGGCGAAATAGCGCGGCAGCACCTCGGCCGGAAAGCCGGGCTGTTTCTGGTCGAGATTCATCGCCACCAGACGAAAGCGGATCGGCGCGCGCTGTTGCAGCGCCTGCAACACGGCCAGCAGCGTGTAGGAATCCTTGCCGCCGGAACAGCAGACAAGAACCGTGTCGCCATCCTCGATCATGTTGTAGTCGCCGATGGCCTTGCCGGTCCGGCTTTCGAGGTGTTTGCGGAGTTTCTGGAGGGTGTTGGAGGCAGTCATGGGAATGGGGCGCAGGCAGCGGAGTGTTTGGGCAGATTTAACCCTACTGCGCCCGCGAGTTTACCTTGACTCTGGCCGCGCGACGAATTCCGCAGGGTGGAAACCGGGCGTATTTCACACTGGCCGTTGCGATATTTCGTCATTCCATTTCCCAATCAACCGATGACTTTGTCGGCTTCGCTTGCCGTGCAACCGCACTGTCTGCGCTTCGCCTTCGCGTCCTCGGCTGATTTAAAAATGGGATAAATCGGTAGAATGACCGCTTTTTTCGGTCACTATGAACAAGCTGCCGCTGCCCGACCTGGATGCCCTGGCCCACAGCCAGCGTCTGCGGCAATACCTGGCCGACGATATTGACGCGCAAGGCGGTTGGCTGTCTTTCTCCCGCTTCATGGAGGGGGTGCTGTACGCGCCGGGACTCGGCTACTACGCCGCCGGCGCGCGCAAATTCGGCGCGGCCGGCGATTTCGTCACCGCGCCGGAGATGACGCCGCTGTTCGCCCAGTCGCTGGCCCGTCAGGTTGCCGAGGGGATGGTCGCCTCAGTCCCGGTAGTGTGCGAGGTCGGCGCCGGCTCCGGGCGTCTTGCCGCCGATCTGCTGCTGGCTCTGGAAGCGCGGCAAATTCTGCCCGAGCGCTATTTCATCCTCGATCTCTCGGCCGATCTGCGGCAACGGCAGCAGGCGACCATCGCCCAGGCCGCGGCGCATCTGGCCGGGCGCGTCGTCTGGCTCGACCGCCTGCCGGAAACCTTCTCCGGCGTCGTGCTGGCGAACGAACTGCTCGACGCCCTGCCGGTCGACATCGTCGCCTGGCGCGCCGATGGCATTTTTTCCCGCGGCGTCAGCTTGGCGGCGGATGGCGGTTTCACGTGGAACGAACGGCCGGCCAGCGGCGCGCTACTCGCCGCCGCCGAGGAAATCGCCGAGCAGTGCGGCCTGCCGCCGGGCTTTGAGAGCGAAATCGGCCTGGCCAGCCGGGCGTGGACGGCGGAATGGGGGCATCGCCTGCAACGCGGCCTGCTGTTGCTGATCGACTACGGGTTTCCGCGCCGCGAGTTCTACCACCCGCAGCGCGGCCGCGGCACGCTGATGTGCCACTACCGCCACCGCGCCCACCCCGATCCTTTCTACCTGCCCGGCTTGCAGGACGTGACCGCCCACGTCGATTTCACCGCCATCGCCGCCGCTGCCGACAGCGCCGGCCTCGACGCGCTCGGTTACGCCAGCCAGGGGCGCTTCCTGCTCGATTGCGGCATCCTCGACCGCCTCGGCGAGATTCCGGCCGACAGCGTCGACTACTTGCGCGCTGCCAGCGAGGTCAACAAACTGTTGTTGCCACACGAAATGGGCGAACTGTTCAAAGTGCTTGCCCTGGGCCGCGGACTGACCGAGCCGCTGTGCGGCTTTGCCACCGGCGATCAACGCCATCGGTTGTGATTTTTCTCTGATTTGTTGTTATTGCAATTTCAGGGTCAGCCACTATACTGAAACGAGGACGTTTCATCACGGAGTGAAAACCAAATGGACATTGGCTCGATCGGCAACCTGAGTCCGGCGCTGTCGCAAGCGCGGACGGGCGATGCGGTGGCTCTCTTGGTGATGAAAAAGGCTATCGACGCGCAAGCCCAGTCGGCCTTGCAATTGCTGGAGGCTTTGCCGCCCGCGACCAGCAATCCCGCTCATCTGGGCAACCGCGTCGACATCAGGGTTTGATTCCATTTCCAAATCAACCGATTACTTTGTCGGCTTCGCTTGCCGTGCAACCGCACTGTCTGCGCTTCGCCTTCGCGTCCTCGGCTGATTTGAAAATGGAATGAGCGTCGCCAGCCAGTCGCGTACCGTGGCCGCTACCAGCGGCCATTCTTTTTCGTGGGTCACAGCGTGGCCCATACCGCGGAAAATGTGGCAGGGCAGACCGTAGGTGTGAGCCGTGCTCTGCACCAGAAAGGCCGGCATCAGCACGTCGCGTTCGGCGCCGAGAATCAGCATCGGCGGGCGGTGCATGGCGAGCAGATTGGGCAGGTTGAACATCGACATGTCCCACAGCGCCCGCTGCGATTCCTGTTGCAGCTTGCCCAGCCAGGTCGCCAGCATGGCCTCGTCCACCTCGCCGGCGAACAGCGCTTCGCGCAGCGTGGCGGTATCGGTGTAATGGCCGGCCAGAATGCGGTTGATCTCGGCGAACAACTGCGGCTTTTGCAGCAACAGATGAAATTGCGCAGCGATCAGTCCCTGCGGCGGCACCGAGCAGAGGAGGGCGGCGCCGGGAACGTCGTGCCGTTCGAGAAACTTCTGCGCCACGAACCCGCCCATCGAATGCCCGATCAATACGGGCGGCTCGCCCAGCCAGTCGACGGCGGCGACGACGTCATCGACGTAATCGGCAATGGAAAACCAGTTGATGCGTTCCAGACCCTCGCTGCCGCCGTGACCGCGCAACGACAGCGCGTGGCAGGCGTAGCCGGCGGCGGCAAAAAAGGGCATGAAGGTTTCGCTCCACATCCAGGCGCCGGCGAAAGCGCCGTGGATGAACAGCAGCGGCGGGCGAGACGAGCGCCGTTTGGGCAGGCAGGAGAGAAGTTCGAGTCCTTCGATGGCGTGGCGCTGGATCATGGCGGGCAGTCGGGAGCAAGGCGTGATTAAATGCGACTTTTCCCCGGCAAGGCAAGACAAACGATCATGATGAAATGGATTTTGACCCTGGTCATTGCCATTTTTCTGCTCGGCATCCTGACGCCGCACCTTGCCCGCTTCATCCGCTTTGGCCGCTTGCCGGGCGATCTGACCTGGCGCTGGCGCGGCCGCAGCTATGCCTTTCCCTTTGCTTCGATCCTGCTGCTGTCCCTGCTGTTGTGGCTGTTGGGCCGCCTGCTGTAATAGCCCGCTGGATGCCCGGGGCCGATTACGCCTCGGGACGGCGCGTGATGGCGCGGCGTGGAATTTGTTGCTCGTCGAGCAGGCGCTCGATGTGGAAGAACACTTCCTGGCGCGAAAAGGGTTTTTTCATGAAGCCGTCGGCGCCAATGCGGGTGCCGAAGAACTGTTCCATGGCCTGTTCGTTGCCGCTCATCATGATGACCGGGATGTCGCGCGTCGCCGGGTCGCGGCGGAGGGTGCGCAAGGCGGCGAAACCGTTCATGCCGGGCAGCATGATGTCGAGGAAGATCAAATCCGGACGCTGGCTGGGCAGGGCAGCCAGGCCCGATTCGGCGTCCAGCGCCTCGGAGGTTTCATAGCCGGCCGAGCGCAGGAATTTGCGCAGCACCGTGAGAATGGTCTTGGAATCGTCGATGATGAGCGCCCGCGTGCCTTCACGGGCGTTGATCCGGGACCGCTGGCGGCGTTCCTCGCCGGACTGGGCAACGTTCACCTTGGGCGGCGGCGCGGCTGGAGCGGGCGGCGGGGAGCGGAACAGGGCTTGCAACCGGGCGAATATTCCCATGGTTTTTCCTTCGGCGTGGGCTATGCCGACGGCAAGACGGGGCCGCCGGTACGAAGTTCATCCCCTATTATAAAAATGCAAAAAACATTTGTCTCGCTCTTTATCGGGGAGCGGCCGGCTCATTCCATTTTCAAATCAGCCGAGGACGCGAAGGCGAAGCGAGAGACAGTACGGTTATACGGCAAGCGAAGCCGACAAAGTCATCGGTTGATTTGGAAATGGAATCAGGCATCGCCGCCGAGGGCGCGGCCGATGACTTCGAGCACGTCGCGCGACAGGCCGGCATGGTCGCGGATGCGTTCGAGCGCGGCGCGGGCATGGCGCTGGCGGGCGATGTCGAATTTCTGCCAGCGGTCGAAACAACGGGCGAGGCGGGAAGCGACCTGGGGATTGCGCTCGTGCAGCGCCAGAATCTGCTCGGCCATGAAGGCGTAGCCGCTGCCGTCGGCGGCGTTGAAGCGGACCAGGTTGGCGCCGAAGGCGCGAATCAGCGCATAAATCTTGTTGGGATTGCCGGGGTCGAAGGCCGGGTGCGCCGTCAGCGCCTTGACCGTCGCCAGGGTATCCGGCCGCCGGCTGGTCGATTGGGCGGCCAGCCACTTGTCGACGACCAGCGCCTCGTCCCGCCATTGAGCGTAGAAATCGGCCAGCGCCGCGTCGCGCTCGGCGCAATCGGCGGCCTCGACGTTGGCCAGCGCGGCCAGCGCGGCGAACTGCTCGGTCATGTTGTCGGCGCTGCGGAATTGCCGCAGCGCCAGTTGCCGCATGGCCGGCGTGTCGAGTTCGAGCAGGTAAGAAAGACACAGGTTGCGCAATGCCCGGCGGCCGGCCTGCTCGCTGCTCGGGGCGTAGGCTTCGCTGATCGTCAGGCCGGCGTGCAGGCCGGCGAATTCGCCTTCGAGTTGCTCGGCCAGGTGTCGGCGCAAGCCGTCGCGGGCGGCATGCAGAGCCTCGGGGTCGACCGGGTCGAGCCATTCAGCCAGCGTCGTTTCACCGGGCAGGGTCAGCGCCTCGGCAACGAAGGCCGCGCCGCGCTGCTGCTGGGTTTGCAAGAGGCGGCGGGCGGCGGCGGTAAAACTGTCGGGCCAGACCGGCGCATGGCCGGCGGCAATCGCCGCCGTGGCGTCGAGGATCAGCCGCGTCGCCAGCCGCTGGCTGGCTTCCCAGGCGTTGAACGGATCCGGTTCATGGGCCAGCAGCAAGGTCAATTCTTCTGCCGTATAAGCGAAATCGACGATAACCGGGGCCGAAAAATCGCGCAGCAATGACGGCGTTGGCGGCGCGGCGATGTTCTCGAAAACGAAGGTTTGCGTCGTTTCGCGCAAGGGCAGCAGGCGCTCGCTGTCCGGCAAGAGGCTGCCGTCGGCTTTGAACAGCGCGACGGCGAGCGGAATCAGATACGGCGCGTCGTCGCTGGCGCGCGGGTTGGACTGCGTGCAGGTCAGCGTGTAACGGCGGCGCTCGGCATCCCAGGTACCGGTGACGGCGACCCGCGGCGTGCCCGGCTGGTCGTACCAGCGCATGAATGGCGCGAAGTCGAAGCCGGAAGCGGCCGCCATCGCGGCGACGAAATCTTCGCAGGTCACCGCCTGCCCATCGTGGCGGCGGAAATACTCGTCCATGCCGGCGCGAAAAGCCTCGCGGCCAATCAGCGTCTGGATCATGCGGATGACCTCGGCGCCCTTTTCGTAAACGGTGGCGGTGTAGAAATTGTTGATCTCGATGTACGACGACGGGCGCACCGGATGCGCCATCGGCCCGGCATCCTCGGGAAACTGCGCGGCGCGCAGGCCCCGCACCTCGCGGATGCGGGCGATCTGGCG
>WQUQ01000123.1 GCA_009782025.1 Desulfobulbus sp.
AGCTGAAGCACGGGAATGTAGCCGAGCGGGTTGATGGTGTAGAAATCGGTGCCGTCTTGCAGCTTGTGCGTCTTGCCGTCCATGGCGATGGCGGTGTAGGGCAGGCCCGATTCTTCAAGCGCGATGTGCGGCGACAGCGAGCAGGCGCCGGGGACGTAATAGAGTTTGAGCGTCATGGTGATCGAGCGCTGGTGATGGCGCGAAAGTGGATGGGGCGTTCAATGTAGCAAAACGGGCGGCGCGGAGGCCATCGCAGTTGCCATCACTCGCCCCGTCCCGTTGCCCAAAACAGGTCGGGGTGTAAGATTTGCGCCCATCGAAAAATTACGGGACGCAAAGCTGATGGTTCCCCACCTCACCACCGCCCTCAACGGCCCCCTGCTCGAACTGGAGCGCCGCTTTCTCGCCGCCAGCCCGCAGATCGAACATTGGTTGCGCGGTCAATGGCTGGAATACACGCCGCCCTTCTATTCCTCGGTCGATTTGCGCAATTCCGGCTTCAAGCTGGCGCCGGTCGATACCAACCTGTTCCCCGGCGGCTTCAACAATCTCAACCCGGCCTTTCTGCCGCTGTGCGTGCAGGCGGCGATGAGCGCCATCGAGAAATTCTGCCCGGAAGCAAAAAGCCTGCTGCTGATCCCGGAAAACCACACGCGCAATTCGTTCTACCTGCAAAACGTCGCGCAGATTGCCGCCATCCTCAAGCAAACCGGGCTGGATGTGCGCATCGGTTCGCTGCTCCCCGATCTCGCCGGGCCGACCCCGGTTGATCTGGAAAACGGCCAGCAACTGCTGCTCGAACCGCTGATTAGAAACGGCAACCGGCTCGGCGTCGCCGGCTTCGAGCCGTGCGCCATTCTGCTCAACAACGACCTTTCGGCGGGCATTCCGGCCATTCTGCGGGGTCTCGACGAGCAGGTCGTGCTGCCGCCGCTGCATGCCGGCTGGGCGGTGCGCCGCAAATCCAATCACTTTGCCGCCTACGACCAGGTGGCCAACGATTTCGCCCGCGAAATCGGCATCGATCCGTGGCGCATCAATCCGGCCTTCTCGGTCTGCCGCAGCGTCAATTTCCACGAGCGCCAGGGCGAGGAATGCCTGGCCGCCAACGTCGCCGCCGTGCTCGACATCGTGCGCGACAAATACCGCGAGTATGAAATCAGTGAGACCCCCTACGTGGTGGTCAAGGCCGACGCCGGCACCTACGGCATGGGCGTGATGACGGTGCGCAGCGCCGACGAGATGATCGCCCTCAACCGCCGGCAGCGCAACAAGATGAGCATCGGCAAGGAGGGGCTGGCCGTCTCCGAGGTGCTGATCCAGGAGGGCGTGCATTCCTTCGAGACGGTCAATGGCGCGGTCGCCGAGCCGGTCATCTACATGATCGACCGCTACGTCGTCGGCGGCTTCTACCGCGTCCATACCGGGCGCGGCAAGGACGAAAACCTCAACGCCCCCGGCATGCACTTCGAACCGCTGGCCTTCGACACCGGCTGCAATCTGCCCGATTACCGTTGCGACAATCCCGATTCGCCGCCCAACCGCTTTTACGCCTACGGCGTCGTCGCCCGCCTGGCCTGCCTGGCCGCCGCCGTCGAACTCGCCAACACCGCCCCCGCTTCATGATCCGCGTCCGCGGTCGTTTTCCCTGAAAATTTCGATACACCGGACTTTTCCGGGCATTGCCCGGAAGCCATTCCAGGCGCAGGTCTTCGATCTGGCGGCTATTCCCCAGGAGCTACCTAACCACCGCTTGCCAAGCCGTTCGCCAGCCACTTATCATCCGCCGGCATCCATCAGGCAGACCCCATGAGCAAAAAGCTGATCATCGCTGAAAAACCCTCCGTCGCCGCCGACATCGCCAAGGCGCTCGGCGGGTTCACCAAGCACGACGACTATTACGAGAGCGAAACCTACGTCTTGTCGTCGGCCATCGGCCATCTGCTCGAACTCTCCTGCCCGGAAGAATTCGAGGTCAAGCGTGGCAAATGGTCGTTTGCCCATCTGCCGGTGATCCCGCCGCATTTCGCGCTCTCGCCGATCGAAAAAACCGAATCGCGCCTCAAGTTGCTGACCCGGCTCATCAAGCGCAAGGATGTCGGCGGCCTCATCAACGCCTGCGACGCGGGCCGCGAGGGCGAGTTGATCTTCAATTACATCGCCCAGCACACCCAATCGGGTAAACCGGTACAGCGCCTGTGGCTGCAATCCATGACCCAGGGCGCCATCCGCGACGGCTTCGCGCACCTGCGCGCCGGCCACGAATTGCAGGGCTTGGGCGACGCCGCCGTCTGCCGTTCCGAATCCGACTGGCTGGTCGGCATCAACGGCACGCGGGCGATGACCGCCTTCAATTCCAGGACCGGCGGTTTCCATCTGACTACCGTCGGCCGCGTGCAGACGCCGACGCTGGCCATCGTCGTCGAGCGCGAAAAGAAGATCCGCGAATTCAAGCCGCGCGCCTACTGGGAGGTCGAGGCCGAATTCGCCGCCCGCGCCGGCAGCTATGTCGGCAAGTGGTTCGACGAAGGCTACAAGGGCAAGGAGGACGACGAACACGCCCGCGCCGACCGCCTGTGGGAAGAAAAACGAGCCGAGGCGATCCGCGCCGCGACGCAGGGCCGGCCCGGCATCGTCAGCGAGGAGTCCAAGCCGGAAACCCGCCTTTCGCCGGCGCTGTTCGATCTGACCAGCCTGCAACGCGAAGCCAACGCCCGCTTCGGCTTCTCGGCCAAAACCACGCTGTCGCTGGCGCAGGCGTTGTACGAAAAGCACAAGGCGCTGACCTATCCGCGAACCGACTCGCGCTGCCTGCCCGAGGACTACCTGCCGACGGTCAAGGAAACCCTGACCGCGCTCACCGGCCAGGGGGCCGGCAAGGGCCACGACGAGGTGCTGCTGGCCCGTTATTCGCCGTTCGCCCACCAGATTCTGGCGCGCAACTGGGTGCTGCCGAACAAGCGCATTTTCAACAACGCCAAGATCAGCGACCACTTCGCCATCATCCCGACGCCGCAGGCCCCCAGGCACCTCAACGAGATGGAGCAGAAGCTGTACGACTTCGTCGTCCGCCGCTTCCTTTCCGTCTTTTTCCCGGCCGCCGAATATCTGGTCACTACGCGCATCACCCGCGTCGAGGGCCATCCCTTCAAGAGCGAAGGCAAGGTGCTGGTCAATCCCGGCTGGCTGGCCGTGCATGGCAAGGAAAGCCAGGAAGACGGCGAAGGCAACCTGGTCGCCGTGGCCAGGGACGAAAAGGTCAAGGCCGAAGAAGTCAGCGTCAAGGCCAACGAAACCCGCCCGCCGCCGCGCTATTCCGAAGCGACGCTGCTGTCGGCCATGGAAGGCGCGGGCAAGATGGTCGACGACGAGGAACTGAAGGCGGCGATGGCCGGTCGGGGGCTGGGCACGCCGGCGACGCGCGCCCAGATCATCGAGAATCTGATCGGCGAGCAATATATCCACCGCGAGGGGCGCGAACTGATCCCCACCGCCAAGGCCTTCTCGCTGATGACGCTTCTCAATGGCCTGGGCGTGACCGAACTGACCCAGCCGGAACTGACCGGCGATTGGGAATGGAAACTGGGCCGCATCGAGAAGGGCGAATTCACGCGCCAGGAATTCATGCGCGAGATCGCCGAAATGACGCGCCACATCGTCGAGCGCGCCAAAACCTTCGAGGCCGACACCATCCCCGGCGATTTCGGCGTGCTGACCGCGCCCTGCCCGCGCTGCGGCGGCGAAATCCGCGAAACCTACAAGAAATTCCAGTGCGGCGGCTGCGATTATTCGCTGTGGAAAATCGTCGCCGGCCGCCAGTTCGAGCCAGCCGAGATCGACACGCTGCTTACCGAAAAACAAATCGGCCCGCTGACCGGATTCCGCAACAAGATGGGGCGCAGCTTCGCCGCCGCCATCCGGCTCAACGACAACATGGAGCCGGAATTCGACTTCGGCCAGGACAAGCCCGGCGACGATGCCGCCGAGCCGGTCGACTTCTCCGCTCAGGACAGCCTCGGCCCCTGCCCGAAATGCGCCGCTCCGGTGTTCGAGCACGGCGCCGCCTACGTCTGCGAAAAATCGGTCGGCCCGGCCAAATCCTGCGACTTCCGTTCCGGCAAGGTGATTCTGCAACAGCCGGTCGCCCCCGCCCAGATGCAGAAACTGCTGGCCGGCGGCAAGACCGATCTGTTGAAGGAATTCGTCTCCAACCGCACGCGGCGCAAATTCTCGGCCTATCTGGTCGTTGCCGACGGCAAGGTCGGCTTTGAATTCGAGAAAAAGACCCCAGCGGCCAAAAAACCGGCCGCGAAAAAGCCGGCGAAAACTGGAACGCCGGAACGTTCCACGTGAAACATCAGCGCCGTACCGTAGTGTCGTCGGGCGGGTCTTGACCCGCCGGTCAAAATCACGATTCGATGTTGGCTTGGCGGGTTGAAGCCCGCTCTACCGCCGCACCGTAGCCCCGGATAGCGCGCAGGACAACACGGCGGCGCGTAGCGCGTCGATGGCCTGCGGGCGCGGATAGGTCACGCGCCAGACCAGGCCGACCGTGCGCGCCGGCGACTGGCCGGCGAAGGGCAGCACGCGCACCAGCGGCTCGCGCTCGATCAGCGGGTCGGCGGCGGTGCTCGGCATCACCGCCACGCCGGCGCCGCTGGCCACCATGTAGCGAATGGTTTCCAGCGAACTGCCTTCGAGCGTGTGCGCTCGCGCCTCCTGATCGCCGAGGCGCGGGCAGGATTCCAGCACCTGATCGCGGAAGCAGTTGCCCTGGCCGAGCAGCAGCAGATTCTGGCCCTCCAGTTCAGCGGCCGGAATGTCCGGGCGGCCAACCCACGGATGCCTGGCCGGCACGACGACGCGAAACGGCTCGTCATACACGGGCTGAGCGACCAGTCCCGGTTCGGCGAAGGGCAAGGCGATGACGATCACGTCCAGTTCGCCGGATTTCAACGCCGGAATCAGGTTGGCCGTGAAATCTTCCTTGAGGAACAGCGGCATGGTCGGCGCTTCGCGGTTCAGCGCCGGGATCAGTTGCGGCAGCAGGTAGGGGGCGATGGTGTAGATGATGCCGACGCGCAACTGGCCGCCCATGGCGTCGCCGCCGGCAGCGGCGATTTCCTCCAGCTTCACCGCTTCTTCCAGCACCCGCCGCGCTTGCTCGACAACGCGCTCGCCCAGGGCGGTGATGCGCACGTCGCTGGCGCTGCGCTCGAACAGCACCGCCCCGATCTGCTTCTCCACTTTCTTGATCGCTACCGACAGGGTCGGCTGGCTGACGTGGCAAGCCTCGGCCGCCCGGCCAAAATGACGTTCTCGCGCCAGGGCCATGAGGTAACGCATTTCGGTCAGGGTCACGGATATGCTCCCACATTCACGCCTGAATTTGCCTCCAAACGGGCCAGATCGGCGGCGCTCAGCCAGCGCCACTGGCCGGGGGGCAGATCGTCCGGCAGCGTCAGGCCGCCGACCGTCTCGCGGTGCAGCGCCGCCACCCGGTTGCCGACCGCCGCCAGCATGCGCTTGACCTGATGGTACTTGCCTTCGGTCAGGG
>WQUQ01000124.1 GCA_009782025.1 Desulfobulbus sp.
GAATACGGCCTGGCTGGCGACCTCGAAGGTCGCCCAGTCGCGCAGGGTGATGGATTGCGCGACCTGGACCCGGTATTGGCCGTCGGCGGCGACCATGTTCAGCACCCGCCATGTGACGTGGTCGTGCTCGATGTCGCTGTAGCCGGCAAGACCCAGCAGCGACAGCCGTGGCGCGTTGGCCGAACGCAGCAGCACGGTACCGTCGGCTTGCCCGACCTGGAATTCGAGCGGCGATTCGTAGATATTGTCGGACGCGCCTTGAGCCGCCAACAGATGATGCTCCAGTTCGCGCAGGGTGCTCTTGTCATTGTCGCGCGCCAGGGCCAGCAGCAGGCGGGCGGTTTGCGCCAGGTGGCCGTCCATCATTTCTTCGGCTTCGTTCTGGGCTTGGCGGTAACTGAAAACGCCGGCCAGAATCCAGGTCAGCAGCGTCGCCGCGAGAACGGCGCGCAGCAGCTTCCAGCGCAGGGAGGGCAGGTCCTCGATGGCCGGCGGCATCAGTCAGGCGACAGCAGTTGGTAGCCGAGGCCGCGCACGGTCTGGATGAATCCGGCGCCCAGTTTTTTGCGCAGATGGTGGACGTAAACCTCGACGGTGTTGCTGTCGGCTTCCTCGCCCCAGGCGTAGAGGCTTTCTTCCAGTTGGGCGCGGGTGCGGACGTGGCGGGGGTGGCTCAAGAGGTCGAGCAGTAGCGCGTATTCGCGGGCCGTGAGGGCGATTTCTTCGCGATCACGGGTGACGCGCTTGGTCGCCGGATCGAGTTCAACACCGCCGTGGCTGAGGGTGGGGCGGGCGTCGCCGCCGGCCCGGCGCAGCAGCGCCCGCAGGCGGGCCTGCAATTCGCCGAGGTCGAAGGGTTTGGTCAGATAATCGTCGGCGCCGCCGTCCAGGCCGCCGATCTTGTCGTCGGCCGTATCGCGGGCGGTCAGGATCAGGATGGGCAGTTGCCGCTTCTGCCGGCGCATTTCCCGCAGCACGCTGAGGCCATCCAGCGCCGGCAGGCCGAGGTCGAGCACGCAGGCGTCGTAGTCATGGTCGAGCAGGCTGCGCAATGCCGTCGCGCCGTCGCGCGCCCAGTCGACGGCATAAGCAGCCAGCATCAGGCCGGCGCGGATGCCGTCGCCGAGCAGGGCATCGTCTTCAACCAGCAGCAATCTCACCTATTTTGCATCTTTCGCGGTTTTGTCGAGCAGCGCCTGAATCTCCTGGCGGCGGCCCTGGTCGGCCAGTTCGCGACCGGGGCGGGGCGGCGCCTTGAGCGCGGTTTCGAGATGGCGGCGGCCTTCGGCGACCCGCCCGTCGTCGATCAGATACTCGCCGTAAAAGAAATGCGGGTCAATGCCGGCTGGATTGATCGCCAGCGCCTTGGTGAACAATTCCTCGGCCCGCTTGCCGTCGCCAAAGCCGATCGGCCAGCCCGGCACCTTGGCGTAGAGCGTGCCCAGGCTGGCGTAGGCGGAACCATTGAGGGCCTTTTCGTTGAGTTTGAGGCTTTCTTCCAGCAGGCGGCGGGCTTCCTTGGCCAGCGACAGGGCGCCCAAGCCGCCGCGCGCGCCGGCTTCGCTGGAGACGACGATGCCTTCCCAGATCAGGATTTCGGCTGAGTAAGGATGGGCTTCGGCCAGCTTGTGGGCCTTCTCGGCCAGCGCCCGGTACAGATCGGGCTGCTGTTTGGCCGGCTGGCGATATTTGATGTCGGCCCATTCGTCCTGAATGGGCCGGATCAGCGCCTCCGCGTCGACATCGGCGGCCAGGCTCTGGCCGCCGGGCAGCGTGGCGAGAAACAGGGTTGAAGTCAGGGTTAAAGTCAGGCTCAGAGCGCGGAGCAAGGACATGGGATTTCCCTTTCAGAAAATTCAGATCCGCCCTCACGGGCGGGCGGCGTGTTTTTTGATGATCGGCAGCTTGCCCGCCAGCGCCCCGTCGATCAGCCCCGGCGCGACGCCGTTGAGCCAGGCGAACAGGCGTTCGGGAAAACCGATGTGACGTTCCCGCACGCCGCGTTCGAGGGCGCGGACGATCTGTTGGGCAACCTCTTCCGGCGTATCGGCGCGATTGCCGAGTTCCCGGTTGAGCGCGATCACCGCCGGCGAATTGATCGGCGTGTCGATGGCGCGCGGGGCCAGGTGCAGCACCCGCACCGGCGAATCGGCCAGTTCCCGGCGCAGGGCCTGGGAGAAGCCGCGCAGCCCGGCCTTGGCCGTCGAATAGGCGGCGAAACCGGGAAACGGCAGGCTGCCGAAGGTCGAGCCGATGTTGACGATGGCCGCCTGGGGTTGCGTGAGCAGCCACGGCAGCAGCGCCTGCGTCAGGCGCACGGGGCTTTCCAGGTTGGTTTTGAGAACCTGCCCGATGTCCGGCCAGGGTTGTTGTGCGAAGAGGCCGAAGCAGCCGATGCCGGCATTGTTGATGAGCAGGTTGACGCGAAAATCGCGGGCGGCCTCGACCAGCGCGCCGAGTCCGGCGGGATCGTCGAGGTCGGCGGAAAAACGGACGACCTCGCTGCCGGCCGGCAGCGCGATGGCCTCCAGGCGGCGGCTGTCGCGGCCGGTCAGCAGCAGCGCCGCGCCGCCAGCCGCCAGTTGCCGCGCCAGCGCCTGGCCGAGTCCGCCGCTGGCCCCGGTGAGCAGGATGCGGGTCTCTTTCAGTTGCATGTCCGGGCCTCCGGCAGGGCGCGGAAAACGTCGCCATAGAGTTTGAAGAAAACACGGGCGGCATGCGTCACGTCGGCCTGATCGGCGGGCGTCATGGCGTTGACCAGATCGGCCAGATGGCGGGTGTGCTCGACATCCAGCGTGCCGTGCGAGCGCAGGTAGCTGAAGGCCGCGTCCGGCAACGCCAGGGCGCGCTGGATGCTGTCGGCGGCGCTCAGGGCCAGCGCCACGCTGGTGCCTTCGAGCACATAGACCATGCCGAAGAAGGCCGCCGGATTGCCGCGCTGGATCAGGTCATAGGCATAGGCGACCATGACCTCGGCCGGCAGATCGGGGCGGCTGTGGCGCACGGCCTCGGCATCGCCGCCAGCCGCTGCGATGTCGTTGAGAATCCATTCCTCATGGCCGATTTCTTCGCCGATGTATTCGGCCACCGCCCGGCGCAGCCAGGCCAGCCGCTCCGGCAGGCGGCCGCCGAGGCTCATCAGCAGCGGCGTCGTGTGGCGAACGTGGTGATAAGCCTGGGCAAGAAAAGCCAGATAGCGGGGGCGGTCGATGCGGCCCGCCAGACTGTCGGCGATGGCCGGCGCGGCCAGCAGTCCGGCGCGGGCGTCGGCGGTTGCTTGGTGCAAGGCGTCGTAAAAGGACATGGGCAATGGATTCAGCAAGGAAAGTTGGGGAAAAAACGGGCGGCGATGGCCGCGCGCAAGGGCCGGCCATTGCCGGTCGCCAGGCCATTGGCGGGGGAAAAAGGCGGGCTGCATTGCCACTGGCCGATGCGGGCGTAGTCCGGCAGGCGCTGGTTGGCGGCGGCAACGGCGGCGGCGATGTCATCGTCACTGACACCGGGGCGCGGCGCCAGCACCGCGCTCAATGCCGCCTGCGCCTCGCCGGCAACGACGGCCTGCATGATCGCCGGCTGGGCGAGCAGCACGGATTCCACCCATTCCGGCGAAATGTTGCGGCCGAACGAGGTAATCAGCAGATTCTTGCGCCGCCCGGCCAGATGCAGATGACCATCGGATGAGATTTCGCCGAGATCGCCGCTGGCAAATTCCACGCCCGACGCTCGGGCGTTGGCCCCGACATAGCCGAGAAAGGCACGGCTGTGGATCAGCACCTCGCCGCCGGCGATGCGGATGCCGGCATGTTCCAGCGGCCGGCCGACGCCGTCGCCGTCATCGCCCGGCCGATTCAGGCAAACCACCGAGCCGCACTCGGTCAGGCCATAGCCCTGGTAGGCGGGAATGCCCAGCGCCCGCGCCTGGAGCAGGGCATCGGGCGCAATTCGCGCGCCACCGACGGCGACGTAACACAGCGAGGCCGGTGGCCGCTGGCCGCTGGCCGCCAGATACAGGCTCCAGGCTTTGAGCAGTTCCGGCACCAGAATCAGGCTGCCCGGCTGGGCGGCAGCCACCGCTGCCTGCAAGGCCGCCGGATCGAAACCGGCCATGCCGCGCCAGCCGAGGTCGGCCAGGGGCGGCAGATGCACCGGCATGGCGCGCAGCAGCGGAGCGTACAGTCCGGCGACATTTTCCAGCAGCAGGCCGAGCGGCAGCACGGCAAGGTGCGAAGCCAGCGGCAGATCGGCCAGGCGGCGGACGAGCGCCTGGGCCGTGTCATGCAGACCATCGGCGCTGAGGCAAACGCCCTTGGGCGCGCCGGTGCTGCCCGAAGTGAAGGAAATCTTGGCTGTTCCCGCCGGCAGATTGGCCGTACCCAGCGGCCGGCGCAGCCAGGTCAGACCCTGCCAGCGGCCGGTGATGGCAAATCCGAGATCGAGCGCGCCGATGCGTTCCGGCTGGTCGGTCAGCACGGTGTCGGCGGCGGCTTGCTCCAGGGCGTGACGCAGTTGTTCCGGGCTGAAAAAGCCGGGCAGCGGCAGATGCACGCGGCCGGCGGCCAGCGTCGCCAGATCGGCAATGGCCCAGGCCGGGCCGTTGTCGGCCAGCGCCGCAACGACACGGGCATCGGCCAGACGCTCGCCGAGCGCGGCGATTTCGCGGCCAACCTCGGTCGCGCTCCAGTTCCGTTCGCCGCCAGCCAAGACCAGGGCGTCGGCCGGGCGCGCGGCCAGCGCCTTCAGCACCGCGTGCTTACCCATGCGCTTTGAACAACTCCAGCGCCAGACGAATCCGCCCGGCAACGACGACCGGCGCGCTGGCGTAATAGCTGCCCCAGTCGTCGACGGGTTCCGGCAGGCGCTGCGGGTCGGCCGGGGCCAGCGCCAGCAGGCTCAGGCCGAGCTTGCGGAAAATGCCGATCAATTCCTGCGTCGCCGTAAACACCACCCAGTCGTAACCGAGGCGGTGCAGGTGGCCAGCCAGAGTGACGATCACGTCGATGCTGCCGCCGGCTTTGTCAGCCGCCAGATTGCCGACTTCGACAATGCGCGCCCGTTGCACCGGATGGCCGGCCAGCCGGGCGACGACAGCCTCGACTGGCGTGTCGAGATAGCATTCGAGAAACAGCCGCTCGTCGCCGGCGCACCGCCAGCCGGCGACGGCAATGGCGCGCTGATCGCGTTCGAGCAACAGCAGATTGGGGGCAAAAGTCGAAATCGCGGCCTGATAGCACCGGGCAAAGGCATCGCGGACGAAGCGCTCGGCCTGTGCTCGGCGCGGCGAACCGGGCAGCGTATGGCGAACCGTCAGTTGCGGCCGTTGGACAGACAGGTCATTGCGATTGGCGCGCGGCATGGAAGCCTCTTGGGTCATGACAGGCTTCGCAGGCTAGGGGTGAAAACTTAAACGGTTCTTAAGCCCGGCGCGCCGTCATTCCATTTCCAAATCAACCGATGACTTTGTGAGTCGCTCCGGGCTGAAGCCCGGAGCTTCCTCGCCACGAGTTTGGGGTGCCTCCGGCACCGAAATCACGCTTGGCTCGCT
>WQUQ01000125.1 GCA_009782025.1 Desulfobulbus sp.
GGGGAGGGAACAAAGCCCCTTCCCCCGCCTGCGGGGGAAGGTTGGGATGGGGGGAGCAGCGCCAGATTGTGTAAGCATTTGAACCGAACTCGCTCTAACGCCCAGCGCCCTGCCGGCGACCTGCGGGGCGGCTTCCGCAAAGCCGTTGCTACACGCGCGCAGCGCCTTCCTTCGCGCTTTCTTCCATGCGATCGAGGCAAGCGGCAACCCGCTCGCTGGCGTCCTCCATGGCCTTGACCTGGCGCAGGAGATCGGCCAGATCGCCGTTCGCCTTGGCCTGGACCGCGGCAATGCCGAACCGGTGAACGGCCATGTGCGGTTCTTCGAGTTCCCGATAGCCGGGCAGTGTGCTGAAGGACGACCGCCCTTCTCCTTCGTAATACCATTTGCCGAGCCGGCAAGCGGTATGGGTGGCGATCTCGCCGGGGTTCAGTTCCGCCAGCCCGAACAAAGCGGTGTAAATCTTGAACTTGAAGACGAGGTGATCGACCTTGGCCACTTCGATAAAGCTCTTCAAGGCGCTGCCGGCGATGACCATTTCCATCTTGTGGCTTAACGAAACCAACTGGCTCATGCTCTCGGTCGCCTGCTTGCCGCGTTCACTGTAGTCGCTGGCGGAAGCCGAGAGGCCATCAATCGCTTCCTTGGCGGCCGACGAATTCTGGTGGACGCTGACCACCAGCCCCTTGATTTCCTGGGTCGCCTTGGCGGTGCGCTCGGCCAGCTTGCGCACTTCGTCGGCGACGACGGCAAAGCCACGACCGGATTCGCCGGCCCGCGCCGCCTCGATGGCGGCATTCAAGGCCAGCAGATTGGTTTGATCGGCGATCTCATGAATCAACTGCACAATCGAACTGATTTCATCCGCCTGCTTGGCCAGCATCCCGACTTCATGCGCCGTGGCCGCCGAATCCTGGGCCAGGCGTTGGAGAATGGTGGCAATCTCGGTGGTTGTCTGGCCGCTGGTCTCGGAAACCTCGGCCGCTTCCACCGCCCGGTTTCGCTCCGCGCTCAGGAGATTGGCCATGCCGCCCAGGCTTTGCTGGGAGCCGGCCAGCGTCTCGCCGAATTCGGCAAGACATTTGACAAGCTCCTTGAGCGCGGCGTATTCCTCACTCAATGCCCCATGTTGGGAGCGGAGACTGGCCACCTCCGACTGTAAACGCTGATTGACTTCTTGTTCAGCCTGCAATTTGCTCTTGACTTCAGCAAGCTCCATCTGTGCTGCATCGAGCGACTTCCGGGAAACTCCAAACATGAGGCATACCTCCCTTCAGCGATAAGTATGCTTTTTTAATTATTCGGCGTCAAAGTAAACATCAGAGCAGGAGGCGTTCAAGCCGTCTGGCCGTTGCCCGAGTCGTCCGGTTCCAGGTCTTCCCAGATACATTCGCATTCCTGACGCACATCGTGCAGGCCAGGCTTGGCCCGGCCCTGAACCAGGCATTCTCCCAGGCAGGCAGCATCGCCAATCACCACCACATTCATGTCGGCATCGACCCGGCGTTCGCCATCCCAATAGCTACAGGTCGCGCAAATCTTGACTTCCGCCGGCAAAATCAGTTTTTCGGCCATCTCGTCCTCCGGGAAAAGCCCTTTCAACATTGCGGATAAGAGTTTACCCTGCGCCGGAAGTTCCCTGTAATTTGTCTGGCTATAATGACTCATTCGTTTTGCGCCATTCACAGAAGAGACATGGACATCAAGGACAGCATGCAGACGCTCGGCCGCCAGGCCCGCGCCGCCTCGCGCCGCCTGGCGGCGGCGACGACGGCCGAAAAGGATGCCGCGCTGCGGCATCTCGCCGCCGCCATCCGCCGCGACAAGGCAGCGCTGCTCGCGGCCAACGCCGAGGATCTCGATGATGCCCGCGCCAATGGTCTGGAAGCCGCCCTGCTCGATCGTCTGACGCTGACCGACAAGGGTGTCGACAGCATGGCCGAGGGCGTTGAACAAGTCGCCAAACTGCCCGATCCGATCGGCGAGATGAGCGACATCAAATATCGTCCGAGCGGTATCCAGGTGGGCAAGATGCGCGTGCCGCTGGGCGTCATCGGCATCATTTACGAGGCCCGCCCGAACGTCACCGCCGACGCCGCAGCGCTGTGCCTGAAATCCGGCAATGCCGCGATTCTGCGCGGCGGCTCGGAAGCCATTCATTGCAACCGCGCCATCGCCGCGCTGGTGCAGGAAGCCTTGCAGGCCGCCGGTCTGCCGGCCGAGGCCGTGCAGGTGGTCGCCACCACCGACCGCGCCGCCGTCGGCGAGTTGATTACGCTGCGCGAATTCGTCGACGTCATCGTGCCGCGCGGCGGCAAGGGCCTGATCGCCCGCCTCCTGGCCGAATCGCGGGTGCCGATGATCCAGCACCTCGACGGCAATTGCCACGTTTATCTGGAAACCCGGGCCGACCCGGCCAAGGCGCTGAAAATCGTCGAGAATGCCAAGACCCAGCGCTACGGCACCTGCAACACGGCCGAATCGCTCCTGGTCGACCGCGCCGTCGCTGCCGCGCTGCTGCCGCCCATCGCCCGCATGTTGCGCGGCAAGGGCGTCGAGATTCGCGGCTGCCCGGAAACCCGCGCCATCGTCGCAGACGCCGTGGCGGCGACGGAAGAAGACTACTACACTGAATATCTGGCGCCGATCATCTCGGTCAAGGTGGTGGCCGGCATCGACGAGGCGATCGCCCACATCAACCGGTATTCCTCGCACCACACCGACGCCATCGTCACCGACAACCACCCGCTGGCCATGCGTTTTTTGCGCGAGGTCGATTCGGCCTCGGTGATGATCAACGCCTCGACCCGTTTCGCCGATGGCTTCGAGTACGGTCTGGGCGCCGAGATCGGCATCTCGACCGACAAGATCCACGCCCGCGGCCCGGTCGGCCTCGAAGGCTTGACTTGCCAGAAATGGGTCGTGCTGGGAGACGGCCACATCCGTAGTTAAACGATATTCAGATAGCCTAAGCAAGGAGAAGCGACATGCCAATCAACTGGAGTTCCGATCTCGACACCGGTATCCCCGTCATCGACCATCAACACCGCCGCATCGTCGATTTCGTCAACGACCTCGAAGCCGCGCAGGTTCTCGGCGACAAGAAAAAGATCAAGAGCGTGATCGACGACTGCGTCGATTACACCATCTCGCATTTCGCCTTCGAGGAAAGCATGCAGGTCGAGGCCAATTACCCGTACTGCAAGCCGCACAAGAAGGTGCATGAACTGTTCGCGCGCAAGGTCGCCGAATATCAGCAGCGCATCGAACTGGGCGACGATGTGGCCGCCTTGTCCGTCGAATTGCACAACATGCTGTGCCGCTGGCTAATCAACCACATCAAGCACGACGATGCCGATTATGTCGCCTCGGTCAAGGCCAACATGAAGATCGAAACCCCGCCGCCGACCGTTGAAATGAAGCAGAAAAGCTGGTTCCGCAGGCTGTTCGGCTGAAGCGGGCCATGAGCCAGGCAGCGCCTGACATTGTTCGCAACCCCGCCACGAAAGGAATGAAAACGCCATGAGCAATTTTTGGGATCTGATGCAACTGCTGCTGTCCGCTTTCTTCTTCGTCATGTATCTGCTCATCATGTTCCAGATCATCGGCGACCTGTTTCGCGATGCGGAACTCGGCGGCGGTTCCAAGGCGCTGTGGATCATCTGCCTGGTCATCCTCCCCTTCCTGACCGCGCTGGTGTACATCGTCACGCGCGGCCGGGGCATGGCCGAGCGGCAGCGCGCGAGCCTGGCGCGCGCCAGGTCCGATACCGACGCCTACATCCGCCAGGTGGCCGGCAAGTCGCCCGCAGAGCAGATCGCCGACGCCAAGGCGCTGCTCGATGCCGGGACGATCAATCAGCAGGAGTACGAGCAACTCAAGGCGAAGGCGCTGAACTGAACTATCTGTTTCCCCCCTTGCCTCTCTGGATCGCTCCACCGTGAACGCCAGGCCCTACGCCGCCATCGTCGCCGCTCCCGGCTTCTGTCTTGGCATTCATTGCGACGAGGATGAAGTGACGGCCATCGACTTCCTCGAACCCGGCCCGGAAATCGCGCCGCAAACGCCGCTCGCCGCCGAGGCGGCGCGCCAGTTGCGGGCCTATCTGGCCGATCCGGCCTTTGCCTTCAGCCTGCCGCTGCGCCCGGCCGGCACGCCATTCCAGCGCCGCGTCTGGGCCGCCATCAGCGCCATTCCCGGCGCCCAGACGCGCACCTACGGCCAGCTTGCCCGCGATCTGCACAACGCCCCGCGCGCCGTCGGCCAGGCTTGCGGCGCCAATCCCTATCCCGTGGTCGTCCCCTGTCACCGCGTCGTCGCCGCTGGCGGCGGCCTCGGCGGCTTCAACCGCGAGCGCGGCGGCTTTCTGCTCAACGTCAAGCGCTGGCTGCTCGGGCATGAAGGCAGTCATGATGGCAACCTCGCCGGCTGATCTCGCCGAGATCGACGGCTTCTGCGACGCCCTCTGGCTGGCCGACGGACTGGCCAAGTCAACGCTCGACAGCTACCGCTCCGATCTCGGCCGCCTGGCCCGCTGGCTGGCCGAACACGACCACGAGCCGTTGCTCGACATCCGGGCGGCAACGCTGACCGCCTTCATCGCCCAGCTCTCGCGGCAAACCCGCGCCAGTTCGCAGGCCCGCTACCTATCGACGCTGCGCCGCTTCTACCGCTGGCAACTCGACCGCGGCCGCATCGCCGCCGACCCGACCCTGAAACTCGCCAATCCCTCCCGCCCCGCGCGGCTGCCCAAGATCATGTCGGAGCGGCAGGTCAACGCCCTGCTGGCCGCCCCCGACAGCGAAACGCCGCTCGGCCTGCGCGACCGGGCCATGATCGAGGTCCTCTACGCCTGCGGCCTGCGCGTTTCCGAACTGGTCATGCTGCGCCTGCACGCCATCAGCTTCAATGACAACGTGATTCGCGCCCTCGGCAAGGGCAGCAAGGAACGCCTGGTGCCGCTCGGCGAAATGGCCAGCGACTGGCTGCGCCGCTACCTGGCCGAAGCGCGCCCGGCCATTCTCAAGGGCCGGCACAGCGACGCGCTGTTCGTCACCGCCCGCGGCGGCGCGATGACCCGCCAGGCTTTCTGGCACCTCATCAAGCGCTACGCACGCCGCGCCGGCATCGCGCCGGAACGTCTATCGCCGCACGTGTTGCGCCACGCCTTCGCCACCCACCTGCTCAACCACGGCGCCGACCTGCGCGTCGTTCAGTTGCTGCTCGGCCACGCCGACATCTCGACCACGCAGATCTACACCCACGTCGCCCGCGAACGGCTGAAAGCCCTGCACGCCGAACACCACCCGCGCGGCTGAACCCGCCATGAGCCAACACGCCCCCGCAACCCCGGCCACCCAATTTCTCAAGGCGCACCGGATAGCCTTCTCTCCAGATGTTGAGTTTATTCACCCGGCAAGTAAATATCCCCCGGCAAAGCCGGGGGCTTTATGATGTGAGCCGCTCAAAGCGGCGAAACGGTGGCGCTAACGCGCCCCGACCTATACGCCACCTATCG
>WQUQ01000126.1 GCA_009782025.1 Desulfobulbus sp.
CGACGACGCCCTCATCATCCAGAACACCGACTCCTGGACCAACACCGACCTCGGCCGAGGCGCCATCCAGCATTTCCGCTTTGCCGACGGCACGGAGTGGACGCTGGCTGACGTCATCGCCCGCGCCGATGGCGGCAAGCTGGGTTCACAGTGGCGCCAGGCGGGCGACCCGACCACCCTCATCGGCAGCGCGGGCGACGACTCCATCGTGAGCAATACCGGTGAATCGGTCATCGTGCAAGCGGGCGGCAACGACGATTATGTCCGCTTGGACGGAGCCGGCAACGACGTCATCTCGGCGGGCAGCGGCAACGACACCGTCCACTCGGACGCCGGCGACGACCTGATTGCCGGCGAAACCGGCGACGACTGGATCGAGGCGGGCGACGGCGACGACGTGATCGTCTTCAATTATGGCGACGGCAACGATTCCCTGATCGCGGGCGAGGGCACGGACACCCTCTCCTTCGGTGTCGGCATCACGCCGGACAGGCTCTCGGCGACGTTCAACAACGACGGGGATCTCGTGCTGGCCATCGATGGCGGGGCCGGCGGCAGCATCACGCTGAATGGCGCCACCGCCGACAACCTGCCGGGCGACCTGGAGCGCCTCCAGTTCATCGACGGCGACGGCAAGGCGCGCCTCTTCGATTTCGCCGGCTGGCTGCAAGCCAACCGCTCAAGCCTGCTCGGGAGTACGACAGCGCTCGCCTTTGATGGCGCCGGCTTTGAACTCACCGGCACGGTCGCCCCGGCCGGCGGCCTCGAAGCCGTGGCCTACGCCCAGACCGGCAACCTGTTCGCCACGCCCAACCTGCCCCACAACACCCCGACTGACGCCGACGACGTGATCTACGGGACACCCCATGACAACGTGCTCGATGCGGGCGATGGCAACGACATCGTGCTCGGCCTGGCCGGGAACGATACGATTTTCGGGGGCGCGGGCAATGACATTTTGGACGGGGGCGAGGGCGACGACATTTTGGATGGCGGCGCGGGCAATGACACGATCTTCGGGGGTTACGGCGCCGATACCCTGATCGGCGGTACCGGCCGCGACGAACTGTATGGCGGCTGGGGCGGCGACACCTATGTCTTCCAGCCCGGCGACGGTCAAACGATCATCGACGATGACCACCATGTGCTCAGTTGGGGCGGCGGCGAATGGGGCTACGGCGGTACCGTTGTCGACGACGCCCCCAACATCCTCGACTTCGGCCCCGGCATCCGCCCGGAGGATTTGCGCTATGCGGAAGTGAATGGCGATCTGGTCATCACCTTCGCCAACCAGCCGGGCGACCAGGTGATCCTGCGCGGTTACGAACCCGGCCGCGCGACGCAGACCCGTTCGGTCGACATCATCCGCTTTGCCGATGGGACGGAAATCACGGCCGATGTTCAGGTCAGAGGCAAGACCGAGATGGGCGGCGATGAGGGAAATTACTTCTACGGCACCGAATTTGCCGACACCCTGATTGGCGGCTCCGGCGACGACACGTTTTATGGTCAAGGCGGCGCCGACCGCCTGGCCGGCGGCACGGGTTCGGATACTTACGTCATCTACAAGGAATGGGGTAGCCCGACCGCCGAAACGCAGATTGCCGAAATCTGGCGACCGCAGGACACGAACACGATTGAACTGACCGGCGAAGTTAACGCCGATGACCTGCGCCTGGCCTTCGACGGCAAGGATTTGCTGTTACGCACCACCCCGGAGGGCGACGCCATCCGCTTCATCGGCTTCGACCCGCGCGACCCGAACATGCCGGCGCCGGTGCAGGACATCAACCTGCCCTGGGAGGGCGTCACGCTCTCCTTCGCTGACTTGCTGGCGCGCGGGGTGGATTATGGCGATGGCGGGACGGGAGAACCCGATGACGGCGGGACGGATGGCTCCTATGCCATCAACCAGATCGTCGGCGATGACGGGGATAATGTGCTCACCGGCAAGAACGGCGTCAATGAATTCCACGGCGGCAAAGGCGATGACACGTTGACCGGCGGCAATCAGGTCGACGGCTACTTCTTCGAGCGCGGCGACGGTATCGACACCCTTATCGACGGCCCCAGCGACAACTTCATCGTCTTCGGCCCCGGCATCGGCAAGGCGGATCTGACCGTCAGTTGGGATGCCGACACCCTGGTATTGCGCTACGGGCCGGGTGACGAAATCCGCATTCCCGACTATCTCCTCAAAACCGTTGACGGCACGCCGCCGGTCACGGCCATTCGCTTCGACGATGGCGACATGGTTTCGATCCCCTCCCTGATCAGCGATTCGCAAACCGTTCAATGGAATGCGGGCGAATTGCCGGCCGCCACCGAGGATGCCCTGTACCGCTATACGATCCCGCTGGCGGATTTCGATCAGAGCGGCCCCTTCGGCAAAGCGCGCCTGTTGAACCTGCGGCAAGCCGATGGCAGCCCCTTGCCTAACTGGTTGATGTACGACGCGGAACGCGGGATGCTCCTGGGCACGCCGACCAACGATGATGTCGGACAACTCGAACTGCGCGTCGAAATTTGGGGCGATTACGGGCTACTGGCAACGCAGCAGGTCAGTTTGTTGGTCAATAACATCAACGACGCCCCGGAAATCGGCGCCTTACTCACCGACCAAGAAGCCAGGAAAGACGCCTCCTTCACCTACACCCTGCCCACCGGCAGTTTTTACGATGTGGATGTCGGCGATGTGCTGACCTACTCGGCCACGTTGGAGAACGGCGACCCTCTGCCCAACTGGCTGACGTTCGATGCGCAAACGCAAACCTTCACCGGCACGCCGGCTGACGCCGGCAGCCTGCACCTGCGCGTCACCGCCACCGACCTGGCCGGGGCATCAGCCAGCCAAAGCTTCGCGCTGGATGTCACGTCCGCTGGCGACCCCGGAATTGTCCAAGCCCCTGTCACCGCACCGGACACCGCCGATGTCTACGAAGACGGCCAGACCATCGCCTTTGGCAATGTGCTGGTCAACGACCACGACCCGGACGGCGGCGCGCTGCAAGTGGCTGACCCCGGCAACCGTACCGGTCAATACGGCATCCTGACCCTGCTGCCCGATGGCACTTACGCCTACGTCCTCGACAACGCGCTCGCCAAGGTGCAAGGGCTGGGCGCTGGCGAAACGGCGACCGAACACTTCGGCTACCTCGCCAGCAACGGCGCGGCGCAGAGCGGCGGCGAACTGAGCGTGACCGTGCACGGCGCCAACGACGCGCCGGAACTTGCCCAAGCGCTCACCGATGTTGATCTCGCCAAGGGCCAAGCCTTCTCCTGGCAAATCCCCGAGGGCAGCTTCACCGACCGCGACCTCAACGACACGCTCACCTATACCGCCACCCTGAACAACGGCAAGCCGCTGCCGGACTGGCTCGTCTTCGATGCCGAAACGCAGACTTTCAGCGGCGTCGCCACGGCCAATGGCGCGACTCAGGTTGCCGTGACCGTCAGCGATGGACATGGCGGAACGGTGTCGGATGTTTTCAAGATCAACGTCAACAACGGCAACAACGCCACCAAGCAGCAGGGCAACGAAGGCGTCGGCAACGGGCCGGATGCGCCGCCGCCCGGCCACGCGACCAACCAGAACGACGGGCCGGGTACGGCGCCGGGACAGCCGGGCAACCAGGGCAAGAAAACCGCCACCACCGCCGACCCGCTGGCCGATTTCCTGGCCGGATTCGGAGCCGATGGACAAGCCGC
This sequence comes from Desulfobulbus sp., assembly GCA_009782025.1. Lineage (GTDB taxonomy): Bacteria > Pseudomonadota > Gammaproteobacteria > Burkholderiales > Rhodocyclaceae > Azonexus. The sequence continues at coordinate 3,709 of WQUQ01000126.1, forward strand.
CGACGCCATCGCCATCCCCAGCCTGGTGCAGAGCAACCTCACCTCATGGGCCGACGAGGCGAGCAATGCGCCCGCGGAAACCCCCGACTTCGCCCGCTGCTGGGCCGAACTCGCCAACGCCCTGAACCAGCTTGACGCCGAACGCCAGGCCGCGCCGACCTGGAGCAATGTGAACCAGGGGGCCAATCTCTCGGCTCTCGCCGGCCTGCTGCAAGGCGGCCAGACGGCAAGCGGCGGGGTGGATGCCCTCTCGCTCGCCGCCAGCGGCACGCAACTCAAGGGCTTTACCGGGTTGCAAGAGGGGGTGGTGAAGATTTGAGGGTCAGCACATGTTCTCCGTGAAATCCCTCGTCCAGCAATCCCCCTCCGACTACCGGGCGTTCTACCCGCCGCTCATCAGCCTGCAACAGCGCGCGCCGCACCCGCAAGGGCGGCGTGTGCTGTGGGCGCTGTTCGCGCTCCTGGTCTTTTTGTTGGCGTGGGCCTTGCTGGGCCGGCTGGATATTGTCGCCGTGGCCGACGGCAAACTGGTGCCGGCCAGCTATCTCAAGATCGTGCAGCCGTCGGAAGCCGGCATCGTCAAGGCTATTCTGGTGCGCGAAGGCGACAAGGTACGGGCCGGTCAGGTGTTGATGCGCATGGATACCCTCATCACCGAAGCCGATCTGGAGAGCATCACGACGGAAGAAACCCGCAAACGGCTGGCCCTGGCCCGCATCGACGCGGAACTTTCCGGCCAGCCCTTTCACCCGGAGATCGAAGCGCCCGCCGCCTTGATCCGGGAAACCAGCGCCCAATATCAAGCCAACCGCGATGCGCTCGCCGCCGCCCTGGCCGAAGAACGCAGCCGGCTCGGCAAGGCGAAGCAGGAACTGGCCGCCGCCAGGCAGCAAAAGACGCGCCTCGTGGCCGTGCTGCCCTACTACCAGGATCAGGACAATGCCTATCAGAAACTGGTCAAGGCCGGTTTCGCCGGCGTCTTGCTGGGCGGCGACAAGCGCCGGGAGCGGATCGAGAAGGAGCAGGAACTGGCGACGCAAGAACACCTGATCGCCTCGGCCCAGGCCGGTATCGAACAATCCGAGAAGAAGCTGCGGCAAATCGAGGCCGATTACCGGCGTCAGTTGCATGCCGAACGTCACGAGGAGCAATCGCAACTCGACAAACTGGACAAGGAACTGGAAAAAATGCAGCACCGGCGGGAATTGATGGAACTCAAGGCGCCGCAGGACGGCATCATCAAGGATCTGGCGACCCATACGGCCGGCACCGTGGTGCAGCCGGGCACCGTGCTGGCCAGCCTGGTGCCTCAGGATGAGCCACTCAGGGTTGAGGTCTGGGTGTCCAACGAGGATATCGGCTTCGTCCGGCCGGGTCAGCCGGTCAAACTGAAATTCGCTGCCTACCCGTTCCAGAAATACGGCATGGGACATGGCGTCGTCGACTACGTCAGCGCCGATGCCCAAAGCGAGGAGGAAGTCCGTGACAGCGGTTCGCAGGCCGGCCGGCAGCGACCCCTGCGCTACAAGGCGCTGGTCGCCATGGATGCCAGCGCGCTGGAAATGGAGCAGATTCGCTACCCCTTGTCCGTGGGCATGCAGACGACGGCGGAGATACTCCTGGGCGACCGCACCGTCGCCGAATACCTGCTCTCGCCCGTCCAGAAAGCCTGGCATGAGGCCGGGCGGGAAAGGTAATTCCATTTTTAAATCAGCCGAGGACGCGAAGGCGAAGCGCAGACAGTGCGGTTGCACGGCAAGCGAAGCCGACAAAGTGATCGGTTGATTTGGAAATGG
>WQUQ01000127.1 GCA_009782025.1 Desulfobulbus sp.
GATCGACGACCCAGATGTAGCGGGCCACCGAATGTTCCAGCGCCAGTTCGACCTCGTCGGCCAGGATCACGGTCATCGGTTTTTGTTGCAGCACGCGCAGCGGCTGGTTTTCGGCCAGGCCGTAGGCGGTCAGTTGTTCGCGTTGCAGCGCGTCGATTTCATCGCCCAGCCCGGCCAGGCGGACTTCCGCGCCGGGGGCGATGAAGGCCAGCGGCAGGCGGGCATCGTGGGCGGCGTTCATGTGGTTTACCAGAGGGCGCGCAGGGCGAGGTTGAACAGGCCGCCAATGAAGAAGGCGAAGGGAACGATGAGGGCGACCATGAGCATGGCCGTTTTCAGGCCGCGTTCCTTGACCATCATCAAGAGGCTGGCGAAGCAGGGGATGAACAGGGTGAGGGTAATCATGCCGACCACCGCCTGAATCGGGGTCAGCGCGTCGGCCATGACGAACAGGCCGGTGGCGCCGAAATCGCGGCGCAGAAAGCCCATGACGAAGGCCGCCGAGGCTTCCTTGGGCAGGCCGAGCCAGCCCGTGACCAGCGGTTCGCCGGCCCTGATGATGGCGGGCAGGACGCCGGTCTTGTCGAGGACGAACATCAGCAGCGTGCCGATCAGGAAGAGCGGGATGACTTCGAGCAGATACCATTTGAGGCGCCCGGCGGTTTTCTTGACGACGTTGCCGATGACCGGCAGGCGCATCGGCGGCAATTCGGCGACCAGCGGGATGCGCCGGCCGGGAATCAGCTTGGCGGCGAGAAAGCCGGAGAGCAGCAGAATGCCGACCATGGCCAGCGCCCAGATCAGCACGGCCTTGAAGGAGATGCCGCCCAACATGCCGAGAACGACGCCCAACTGGGCCGAACAGGGGATGGCCAGGGCCAGCAGAAAGACGGTGATGAGCCGTTCGCGCGGGCTGTGCAGGATGCGCGTGGTCAAGGTCGCCATGGTCACGCAGCCTAAGCCCAGCACCATCGGCAGCACGGCGCGGCCGTTCAAGCCGATCAGGGTGAACAGGCGGTTGGCGATGACCGACAGGCGCGGCAGGTAGCCGGAATCCTCAAGAATGCCGAAGGCGATGAAAAAGGTGGTGACGATGGGGAAGATGAGGGCCAGCGCATAGGTCATGCCCATGGTCCACAGGCCGTATTGGCCGATCAGCAACGCGCTGAACCAGCCGTCGCCGAAGCCGCGTTCGACCAGGGCGGTGAGGCCGGGATTGAGGAGGCCGTTGAACAGTTTTTCCTCGAACAGGCCGACCAGCGTCGTCGCGCCGAACACGCCGACGAACTGGTAAAGCGCGTACAGCACGGCCAGCAGGATCGGAACGCCCCAGACGGGATGCACCACCGCCTGGCCGACGCGCTGGGCCAGCAGCGGGCTGCTGCGCACGGTGCGGCGGGCGACGCTGGCGGCCAGCGCGTCGGCGGCGGCGGTGCGCTCGCGGGCGAGCAACATCGGCAGATCGCCGTCGGCGCGCGCCTGTGCCCCGTCGCGCAGGGTGGCGAGGCCGGCGTAGCGGCCGCCGGCCCGCTCGCGCAGCCAGTTTTCCACCTCGCTGTCGGCGCCGAGGTAGAGGATGGCCAGGCCGCGCGCCGCCAGCGCCGGGTGCGGCGCCTGCTCGGCAATGGCCGCGGCGAGCGCCGCGATGTCGCTTTCCAGATCGGGGTCGTAACGCAGCAGCGGGGCGGCGACGCTGGCCCTGGCGATGCTGCCGGTCAGTTCGCCGAGACCTTCGCCGCCAGTGGCGACGGTGGCCAGCACCGGGATCGCCAGTTCCTCGGCCAAACCATTGACGTCGACGGTGACGCCGCGGGCGGTGGCTTCGTCGTGCATGTTCAGAACCAGCGTCATCGGCACGCCGAGATCGGCTAGGAGAGCGGTCAGGATCAGCGTCCGGCGCAGATTCTTGGCGTCGCCGACCTGCACCAGGCAGCGGTTCGGCTCGTTCAGCAGGGCGCGCATCGTCGCCCGCTCGTCGTCGCTGCGCGAGGGCAGGGCGAGTACGCCCGGCGTATCGAGCAATTCCGCCCGCGCATCGAAACGGGCGCTGGCGCGGGTGACCTCAACGGTCGTGCCGGGGTAATTGGAAACATTGACGTAAGCGCCGGTCAGGCGGTGAAACAGCACCGACTTGCCGACATTGGGATGGCCGACGAGCAGGATGGCGTTGGCGGGGGGATTCAAAGCTCGATCCGCCGGGCGCTGATGCTGTACGCGATGGCGGCCGGGTCGGCGCCGTCGAACGTGCCGCGCGGCGTTTCCAGGCGCGGCAGCAGCAGGAAGGGGATGGGTTCCGGCAGGCCGTTGAGCGTGATGTCGAGGCCGACGTTGTAGGCGATCCAGTTCATTTCCCAGACGCCGAACAACACCCGCTTCAGCGCCGACAGCCGGCTGTCCTGGTCGGAAAGGTTTTCCCGCGCGATGGCCCGGCGGACGTCGCTGGGGTCGACCGGAATCCAGCCGTAGCCGGGAACGTAGAACTCGGCGCGGACGTGCTGGCCGCGCGTCGCGTCGGCGCTGTCGAGGCCGAGGCTGCGGAACAGCCGCGACGGGCCGACGCGCAGCCCGAATACGCAGCGGGCCGGAATGCCGATGGCCCGGCAGATGGCGACGAAAAGGCCGCTGATGTCAGCCGAGCCGCCGCCATAGTGGCCGCTGCTCAACTGCTGACGGACGTCGCCGCTGCCGGGGCCGGCCAGGGCGGGATCGTAGACGGCCTGTTCGACCACCCATTCGTAAATGACCTTGGCCTGCGCCACCGGATCCTTGACGCGACCGATGATGCGTTCGCCCAGTTGAAACGCCAGGCCGTCGTTGGGTATCAGCCTGGATGCCTGGAGGTTGCGGCGCAGAATATCCTCGCGTTCCGGCGCGACGGTGCGCCGGGCGACATCGAAATGCCGGTCGGCGGTGCTCACCTGGGTGGTCAGTTGCAGCGTGCCGGCTCTGCCGTCGGCCCATTCGCACGCGAAGACTTCGAGATTGCCATCGGGCTGGCGGCGCATGCTGGCGCGCGCCGGGTTGCCTTCCCAGGCATGGCTCAGGGTGCGCTGGTAGAGCGTATCCTGGTTGAGCGGCAGCGGCAGCCACAGTTTGCAGAGACCCTCCTGGTTACGCAGGTCGATGCGCGTGACGATTTCGTAGGTGGTCCATTCGGCCGGCGGTTCCGCCGCCCGTACCGGCGGCAGGCGGGCGGCGGAAGTGCCTTGCGGCGGTTCGTCGATGACCGGCTTGCCGGCCGTGTGCACCGGGCTGCGCTCTGGAGCGGCCGAACGGGCGGCGGGTTTGGCGGCCGGTTTGCTGTGCTTGCCTGCCGGCCTGGTTGATTTGGCGGCGGGTTTGGCGGCAGGTTTGGCCGGGGTGGCCGAGGCCGGTTCGGCGATCAGGGCGAGGGCGCCCATTGAGGCGAGAAAGGCGCGGCGTTTCAAGGGTTCCTCCGGCAGCGGCAGCCCGTGGCTGAAACGAAAAGGCCGTGTCACCGACACGGCCCCTTGATTGATTTCTGCCGATTATAGCACTTCGGCCGCGTGATCGGCCAGACGCGAACGTTCGCCGCGTTGCAGCGTGATGTGGCCGGAATGCGGCCAGCCCTTGAAGCGGTCGACGACGTAGGTGAGGCCGGAACTGCCCTCGGTCAGATAAGGCGTGTCGATCTGCGCGATGTTGCCCAGGCACACCACCTTGGTGCCGGGGCCGGCGCGGGTGACCAGGGTTTTCATCTGCTTGGGCGTCAGGTTCTGCGCCTCGTCGATAATCAGATATTTTTTCAGGAAGGTGCGGCCGCGCATGAAATTGAGCGACTTGACCTTGATCTTGGCGCGGATGATGTCGTTGGTCGCCGCCTTGCCCCAGTCGCCGCCGTAGCCGCTGTTGTCCTCGGCATGGGTGAGCACCTCCAGGTTGTCTTCCAGCGCGCCCATCCACGGCGCCATTTTTTCTTCCTCGCTGCCGGGCAGAAAGCCGATGTCCTCGCCGACCGGCACGGTGACGCGGGTGATGATGATTTCGCCGAACTGCTTGCTCTCCAGCGTCTGCGTCAGGCCGGCGGCCAGGGTCAGCAGGGTCTTGCCGGTGCCGGCCTGGCCGAGCAGGGTGACGAAGTCGATTTCCGGGTTCAGCAACAGATTGAGCGCGAAATTCTGCTCACGGTTGCGCGCCGTGATGCCCCACACGGCATTTTTCGGATGCGTGTAATCGACCAGGGTTTCCAGCACCGCCGTCTTGCCGGCGACCTCCTTGACGATGGCGGCGAAGCCGTCGCTTTCCAGCCAGAGCAGTTGGTTGATGAGAAACTGCGGGCAGAGCGGGCCGCTGATCTTGTAGTAGGTTTTTGCATCCTTTTTCCACGACTCCATGCCCTTGTCGTGTTTTTCCCAGAAATTCGCGGGCAGGGCGTGGGCGCCGGTGTAAAGGAGATCGGTATCCTCCAGCACCTTGTCATTGAAATAATCCTCGGCCAGCAGATTGAGCGCCCGCGACTTGATGCGCATGTTGATGTCTTTCGACACCAGAATGACCGGCCGCCGGGGAAATTTCTTCTGCAAGTGGATGACCACCGCCAGAATCTGATTGTCGGCCTTGGAGGTCGGCAGATCCTGCGGCAGCTTGTTGCTGATGGCCTCGGCCTGAAGATAGAGACGGCCGCTGGCGAGTTTGTTGGACGGGCCGGCGAGGGCGATGCCCTCGTCGATATCGAGATCCTCGCGGGCCAGCATCTCATCGAGCATGCGCGAGACCTGGCGGGCGTTGCGGGCGATTTCCGACATGCCGCGCTTGTGATTGTCGAGTTCTTCCAGCGTCATGATGGGCAGAAAGACATCGTGTTCCTCGAAGCGGAACAGGCTGCTCGGATCGTGCATCAGCACATTGGTGTCGAGCACGAACAATTTGCTGACGGCGGATTTTTTGGCGGCGGGCTGGCGCGGCATGAGGGGGCCTTTGCGGAGTGGAGGGTTACAACGTTTTGACGAAATCAAGCACGTCCTGAACATGACCGGCCACCTTGATTGCGCGCCACTCGCGGCGCAGAGCGCCGGCGCGGTCGATGACGAAAGTGCTGCGCTCGATGCCGCGGCACAGCTTGCCGTACATCATCTTCTCTTTCATGACGCCAAACCGCGTGCAGACGGCTTCGTCGGCGTCCGAGCCGAGTTCGAAGGGGAAGGATTGCCTGGCCTTGAAATTCTCGTGCGACTTCAGGCTGTCGCGCGAAACGCCGAGAACGACAGCGCCGGCGGCGAGAAATTCGGCGTAGAGATCGCGGAAATTCTGGCCCTCGGTAGTGCAGCCGGGCGTGCTGTCCTTGGGGTAGAAGTAAATGACGACGATCTTGCCGGCCTGGCCGGCGAGGGAAAACGTCTGGCCGCTGGTGGCGGGCAGGGTGAAATCAGGGACCGGCAAGTCGATCTCGAGCATGGGGCAACTCTGGCTGGCTGAAAGCAGATCATTGTCGGTAAATCACGCCGGAACGGTCAAGCCTGCCGCCCGCCTTTGTGCGCGCTGGC
>WQUQ01000128.1 GCA_009782025.1 Desulfobulbus sp.
ATGCGCGAGGGTCTGGCCTGTGTGCTGTCGATCAAGATGCCCGATCCCAAGTTCGCCTCACAGACCAAGATGAAGCTGGTGTCCTCCGAGGCCCGCCCGGCGGTCGAGGAGGTGGTGGCGCAGAAGCTCGCCGATTTCCTGCTCGAACGCCCGGCCGACGCCAGGGTGATTTGCAGCAAGATCGTCGAAGCCTCGCGCGCCCGCGAAGCGGCCAGGAAGGCCCGCGAGATGACGCGGCGCAAGGGCGTGCTGGACGGCGTCGGGCTGCCCGGCAAGCTGGCCGACTGTCAGGAAAAAGACCCGGCCCTGTGCGAAATCTACATCGTCGAGGGCGATTCCGCCGGCGGCTCGGCCAAGCAGGGCCGCGACCGCAAATTCCAGGCCATCCTGCCGCTGCGCGGCAAGGTGCTCAATGTCGAGAAGGCCCGCTTCGACAAGCTGATTTCCTCCGAGCAGATCGTCACGCTGATCACCGCGCTCGGCACCGGCATTGGCAAGGACGACTTCAATGTCGAGAAGCTGCGCTACCACCGCATCATCATCATGACCGACGCCGACGTCGACGGCGCGCACATCCGTACCCTGCTGCTGACCCTGCTTTACCGCCAGATGCCGCAACTGATCGAGCGCGGCTACGTCTACATCGCCCAGCCGCCGCTGTACAAGGTCAAGCACGGCAAGACCGAGCGCTACCTGAAGGACGACCAGGAATACAGCCAGTTCCTGCTCAACATGGCGCTAGCGGAGGCCGCGCTGACGCCGCGCGCCGACGCCGAGCCGATCGGCGGCCCGGCGCTGGAAAGCCTGGCGCGCAACTGGATCGCCACCGAGGCCGTGATCGAGCGCCTGTCGCATCTCATCAATCCCGATGTGCTGCAAGCCATCGTCCGCCACAATCTTGCCCTCGATCTCTCCAGCGAGGCCGCCGCCCGCGCCAGCGCCGAACTGATCGCCGGCTGGGTCAATCACGGCACGCGCATCCTCGCCAGATTCGACGACATCCAGGAACGCTGGATTCTGCGCATCGAGCGCATGCACCACGGCAATCTCAAGGTCGGCCTGATCGACGAGGATCTGCTGCTTTCCGGCGATTTCCTGCAACTCAAACGCACTGCCGAAACCCTGGCTGGCCTGTTCGGCCCCGGCGCGGCGATGGCGCGCGGCGACAAGCGGCAGGCCGTTGCCAGCTTCGGCGAGGCGATGAACTGGCTGCTGAACGAAGTCGAGCGCGGCATCAGCAAGCAGCGCTACAAGGGTCTGGGCGAAATGAACCCGGAACAGTTGTGGGAAACCACGATGGATCCCAAGGTCCGCCGCCTGCTGCGGGTGCAGATCGACGACGCCATCGCCGCCGACGAGATCTTCACCACGCTGATGGGCGAACTGGTCGAACCCCGCCGCGCCTTCATCGAAACCAACGCCCTGAACGCGCGAATCGACATCTGATTTCATTTCCAAATCAACCGATTACTTTGTCGGCTTTGCTTGCCGTACAGCCGTACTGTCTGCGCTTCGCCTTCGCGTCCTCGGCTGATTTAAAAATGGAATGACCTCAGGGCGCCAGCCGCTCGTAAAGTTTGACCGCGGTATCGACGTGACGCAGCAGGCGGTCGCCTTCGAGCATGACGGCGCGCACGTGCGGCGCTCGGCCGGCGCGGGCGAGGTCGGGGAGCAAGGTGTTGCAGAAGCGGGTCCACTGGAGGCTCACCTCCCGTAGTTGCGCGGTCAGTTCGGGCAGCTTGCAGCCGCTTTGGCGCAGGCTTGCCAGGTTATCCTCGAATTCCCGGATGCTGTCGGCGATGAGCGCCTCGCTGGCGGCTTCGTCTTTCTGCCAGGGGGTGAACAGAAAAAGTTTGCCGATGCGTTGCGAGAGCATGCGGTTGCGGCCGGCGATATTGACCGTGATGCCATCCGGCGCGCCGCTGGCGGCTCCCGCTTCGCTGGCCAGGCGGTCGGCGGCGGCAAGCACTTCCTCGCTCAGGGCGAACAGGCGTGTTGCCTCGACCGGATCGGCTGGCGGCGTCAGCGCCGCGCGGTAGGCCGGCCACAGGTTGGCGACGGCGAGCAGGTCATCAGCCAGCGCTGGCGGCAGGTCAACGGCGGCCAGTTGATCGAGGATGTGGGCGAATTCGTCGTCAAGCTGGCGCAATCGCAGGCGCGCCCGTGACGGCGCGATGTCGGAGGCCATCAATCCCCAGGCGATGGCCAGACGTTGTGACAGCACGCGCAGCTTGCCGCAGGCGTTGACCAAGGGGCCGGGAGCCAGGCTGCGCGTCGGGCGGGCGCGTTCGCCGCGCGTCTTGCGGTCAAAGCTGAGACGGCTGGAATCACCGCTGGCGGTGTCGAGCAGCGCGGCGCGCTGAATATGGACGTTGCGCCCGTCGACCACGATCAAGCCGTTGTCTCGCAGTTCGCGCAGGCTGCGCGAGAAGGATTCAGGGGTCATGCCGATGCGGGCGGCGATGGTTTTCTTGCTGGCCTTGAGCAATACCGTCTTCTCGCCGGCCAGCGCGCCCTGTTCGCCCGCCTGCTCGAGCAGGTAATCGAGGGTGCGCTGGGTGCCGGTCAGCCCGGCCAGGTGGCTGCTGGCATCACCCTCCAGGGCGCATTGGCGGCGAGCCAGATCCTCGATCAGGCGCCAGCTCAGTTCGCTGTCCTGACGAACCGCCTGACGCAGGCGATGGATGTCGATGGCGACCAGGAGACAGGCGCTGAGCGTGGTACAGGTGGCGTGGTAACGCCTGCCGGCGAACAGTTCGCCGGGGCTGATCCATTGTGGCGTCTCGATCAGTTCGATGAGGCTGCCCGCTGCCGATTTGCGGGTTGGCGTACTGCGTTTGACACTGCCGCGGAACAACAGGTGGGCCTCGCGGATCGTCTCGCCGGCGCGGAATAATTCTTCGCCGGCGGCGAGTTCGAGCACGCGGCTGGATTCGCTCAGGGCGTCGAGATGGCTCGATGCCAAGCCGGCCAGCAGCGGGCTGGCGGCGAGCAGGTTGCGCTGGACCCGGCTGGGGTCTTTGAACAGGCCATTCACAGCGGTCAATATTCGGAAAGGCGAATATCGACATCCTATGACAAAGCGGCCAGCCCTTGCCAGGGTCCGGCCGCTTTTACCGCATCAACAACCGCTCAGTAGACGTCGTGCTGGGTGTTGAAGACGTTGAACTTGCCGGTCGGCGTCACCAGACGGGGATCGCGGATCACCGCCTTGAGCTTTCGGGTCTTGTCGTCGACGACGACGATGGCCGATTCCTCGTCCTTGCCGTTCCATACCGAGAACCACACCTCGTCGCCGGCCTTGTTGAATTCCGGCTGGACGACGCGCCGGGGGCCGGCCTTGAGGCCCGACCATTCGCCGATGGGAATGAGTTCGTAGCCCTTGTCGAGGTGGTTGATGTCGAACACGGCGACCGCCTGGCTGATGGCCGGGTCCGGGTTCAAGGTCGCATCGACCCACAGATTGTTCGATTTCGCATGCGTCTTCAGGAACAGCGAGCCGCCGCCCAGGCCCTTGAGCGTGCGTACCACCTTCCAGGCATTTTGCGGATGTTTCTTGGGATCGGTGCCGATCAGCGAGATCGTCTCGTCGCCGAGGTGGCCGGTGGCCCAGACCGGACCGAACTTGGGATCGACAAAGTTGGCGCCGCGACCGGGGTGCGGCGTCTTGCCAACATCGACCAGGCTGGTCAGGCGGCTTTCCTTGGTGTCGATGACCGCGATCTTGTTCGAGGCGTTGGCGGCATCCATGAAATAGCGATGCGAGGATTCAAACCCGCCATCGTGCAGGAAGGGCGCGGCCTCGATCATCTTGATGCTGAGATTGTTCAGATCGCTGTAATCAACCGAGTAGACCATGCCGGTTTCCTTCACATTGACGAAGAAGGCCGGCTTGAAGTGGGAGGCGACGATGGCGGCGACGCGCGGCTCGGGGTGGTATTCCTGGGTGCCGACGACCATGCCGCGGGTCGATACGATCTTGCGCGGCTTCAAGGTATCGCCATCCATGATGACGAACTGCGGCGGCCAGTAGGAGCCGGCAATCGCGTATTTGTCCTCGTAGCCCTTGGCCTTCGAGCTTTCGACCGAGCGCGCCTCCATCCCGACCTTGATCTCGGCGACGGTGTCGGGTTTTTCCATCCACAGGTCGATCAGGTTGATCTTGGCGTCGCGGCCGATCACGAACAGGTAGCGGCCGGAGGCCGACATGCGCGAGATATGCACGGCATAACCGGTGTTCAGGATGTTGACGATCTTCTTGCTGTCGCCGTCGATCAGCGCGATCTTGCCGGCGTCGCGCAGCGTCACCGAGAACAGGTTGTCGAGATTGAGATTGTTCATCTTCCGGGTCGGCCGCTTGTCTACCGGCACGATCACCTTCCAGGACGCTTCCATCTCCTTCAGGCCGAATTCCGGCGGCGCGGGCGGCGTCTGCTGGACGTAGCGGGCCATCAGGTCCACCTCGTCGTCGCTCAACACGCCCGAGGTGCCCCAGTTCGGCATGCCGCCGGCCGAGCCGAATTTGATGAAGACCTTCAGGTATTCCAGACCTTTTTCCAGCGTGATGTCCGGCGTCAGCGGCTTGCCGGTCGCGCCCTTGCGCAATACGCCGTGGCAGCCGGCGCAGCGCTCGAAGAAAATGCGCTTGGCCTTGTCGAACTCCTCCTCGGACATTTTCGGCGCCAGTGGATTGATGTCCTGGTGCATCGGCACGGCAGCCAGCGGCGAGCCGCCGCTGGCCTGGTAATCGCGCATGGTCTCGTCACTGTGTCCAGCCTTTGCGGCATCCGGCGTCTGGGCCAGCGCCAGCGGCCCGGCCAGCGCCAGTAGCGACAAGGCCGCCAGATAGCGGATTTTTCCCTTTCGAATTGGCATGATTTTCCTCATTGGTGATTGAAAATGGGGCCACTCTCGCCATTGGCCGCAAACCTGCCTTGACCTGGATCAAGATGTCGCGGAGGCTTGACGGCAAGCCGCACCGCCGGCTGGCGATACTTGATAACCATCAAGCTCGCCAGATCGTGAGCCATGGTAATTGTCGCGGAGGCTTGACGGCAAGCCGCACCGCCGGCTGGCGATACTTGATAACCATCAAGCTCGCCAGATCGTGAGCCATGGTAATGGGGGAAAATGGCGCGCCCATTCCGGGTCTGGACGGGGAGAAAAACGATGCGGGTGGTGGTACAGCGAGTGAGCGAGGCGGCGGTGTCGGTGAAGGCCCGGGAGGTCGGCCGGATCGGCGGCGGCTTGCTGGTTCTGGCCGGATTCGAGGTGGTCGATGACGCTGCCGATCTCGACTGGATGGCTGGCAAGCTGGTGCGCCTGCGCCTGTTCGCCGATGCCGACGGGGTGATGAACCGCAGCGTGTGCGACGTTGGCGGCGAGATTCTGGCCGTTTCGCAATTCACCCTGTTCGCTTCGGCGAAAAAGGGCAACCGGCCCTCGTGGAGCCGGGCAGCGCCGGGCGATGTGTCGCGGCCGCTGTTCGAGCGCTTCGTCG
>WQUQ01000129.1 GCA_009782025.1 Desulfobulbus sp.
TGGACAGGCCATGATTACCGGTTCCATTGTCGCCATCGTCACGCCCATGCACGAGGATGGCAGCCTTGATTTGCCATCCCTGCGCAAGCTGATCGATTTCCATGTCCGCGAGGGCACCGATGCCATTTGCGTGGTCGGCACCACCGGCGAATCGCCGACGGTCGATGTCGAGGAACATTGCCAGTTGATCGAGGTCACGGTCGCGCATGCCGCCGGGCGCATTCCGGTCATCGCCGGCACCGGCGCCAATTCGACGGCGGAGGCCATCGAACTGACCGGCTTCGCCAGGAAGGCCGGGGCCGACATGGCGCTGTCGGTGGTGCCGTATTACAACAAGCCGACCCAGGAAGGCCTCTACCGCCATTTCAAGGCCATCGCCGAAGCCGTTGATCTGCCGGTGCTGCTCTACAACGTGCCGGGGCGCACCGTGGCCGACATGGGCAATGACACCATCCTGCGCCTGGCCGAGGTGCCGGGCATCGTCGGCATCAAGGACGCGACCGGCAATCTCGACCGCGCCTCTGACCTGATCGCCCGCGCGCCGAAGCATTTCGCGCTGTACAGCGGCGACGACATGACTTGCGTCGCCTCGATCCTGCTCGGCTATCACGGCAATATCTCGGTGACGGCCAACGTCGCCCCGCGCCTGATGCACGACCTGTGCGTCGCCGCCGCCGCCGGTGATGTCGCCACGGCGCGCGCCGCTCATTTCAGGCTGCTCGGCCTGCACCGCGATCTGTTCTGCGAAGCCAACCCGATCCCGATCAAGTGGGCGGTCAGCCGGCTGGGTTTGATGCCCGGCGGCATCCGTCTGCCGCTGACTCCCTTGTCCGAATCCGGCCAGGTTCGCGTCCTGGCCGCCATGCGTCAGGCCGGTCTGGCCGTCTAAAGAATCGAGAATCCATGAATAAAAAGCTCTCCCGCTTCAGTCTCACCGTGACCGCACTGGCTCTGGCCGGCTGCGGCATGCTCCCCAGCTCCAGCAAGATCGACTACAAATCGGCGACCAAGACCACCTCGACCCTGGAAGTGCCGCCCGACCTGTCGCAGATTGCGCCCGACGACCACTATCTGGTGCCCGAAGCCGGCGGCAAGGACAGCGCCACCTTCTCCCGCTATAACGCCGAGCGTGCGCCGGAGGTGCAGGCGCGCAACAATACCCTGCTGCCGGAAGTCGACAAGGTGCGCGTCGAGCGCGACGGCAGCCAGCGCTGGCTGGCCGTCGCCCTGCCCGCCGACAAATTGTGGGATACTGTCAAGGATTTCTGGCAGGAAACCGGCTTCATCATCAACGTCGAACGCCGCGAAGCCGGGGTCATGGAAACCGACTGGGCCGAGAACCGCGCCAAGATCGGCGACGACCTGATCCGGCGGACTTTCGGCAAGCTGCTCGATTCCATCTATTCGACCGGCGAGCGCGACAAATTCAGAACCCGTTTCGAACCGGGGACCGCGCCGGGGACGACCGACATCTTCATCAGCCACCGGGCGATGGAGGAGGTGTATACCTCCTCGGCCAAGGATGAAACCCGCTGGCAGCCGAGGCCGCCGGACCCGGAACTGGAGGCCGAGATGCTGCGCCGGCTGATGGTGCGTCTGGGCGTCGAGGAAAAACGCGCCGAGGCGCAGGTGGCGACCGCCAAGGCCGATTCACGCGCCCGTCTGGTCAAGGCCAATGACGGCGCTGGTACGCTCGAGGTGGATGAGCGTTTCGACCGCGCCTGGCGCCGGGTTGGCCTGGCTCTGGATCGGGTCGGGTTCACCGTCGAGGACCGCGATCGTTCACACGGCCTCTATTTCGTCCGCTATGTCGATCCCGAGGTGGATAACCGCAAGAAAGATAGCGGCGGCTGGCTGTCGAAGCTGGCGTTCTGGCAATCCGCCGAACCGGCCGCATCCAAGGTGCAATACCGGATTCATGTCGAAGAAGCCGGCCAGCAGAGCAAGATTCAGGTGCTGACCAGCGAAGGCGGGACGGATCGTTCGGAAACCGCCAAGAAAATCCTGTCGCTGCTGCTTGAACAGTTGAAGTAATTCCATTTTTAAATCAGCCGGGTACGCGAAGGCGAAGCGAGAGACAGTGCGGTTGCACGGCAAGCGAAGCCGACAAAGTAATCGGTTGATTTGGAAATGGAATAAGCGCTGGTTTGTGATGCGCGGCGCTTGCTTTCTCGCAAGCAGCCAATGAAAAACGGGGCCAGAGGCCCCGTTTTTGTTGTCCCGAGGGACGATTACTTCTTCTCTTCGGCCGGTTTTGCTTCAGCAGCCGGGGCAGCCGGGGCGGCGTCAGAGGCCGGGGCCGGCGCAGCGTTGTCGGCAGCCGGGGCGGCGGCCGGAGCCGGAGCGGCGGCAGGCTCGGGAGCCGGGGCGGGAGCCGGAGCCGGGGCAGGAGCGGCGGCCGGAGCCGGGGCCGGAGCGGGAGCCGGCGTTTCTTTCTGGCCGCAAGCGGTCAGAGCAACGGCAAGCAGGGCGGCAACGAGAATGGACTTATTCATGGGTGGTATCCTTATCGACTAGAAGCTGAAGCAGCGGAAATTTTTTTAGACCAGAGCCTGACTGATCAGCATGGGATTATAACAAAAACTTTGCTGCCAAGCGTTCAATTGCTGCGTTGCCGCATGGCGCTTGGCTGGGGGTCGGCCGGAGGGCCGGAGCTTGCGCCGTAGTCATAAGCCGAGCGCCGTGGCGCTGATGACTTCGCCGCCTTCTGTCCACAGATCTTCAAAGCGCTTGCTGTAGGCGCGGACTTCGTCCGCTTCGTCGAGCAGCAGTTTGCTGCGCGCCTGGTCGCGGTCGAAGCGGATCAGCGCATGGCGGTCATCGACGATCAGCATGTTGTCGCGCAGGCGGGCCAGGTGTTCCGGGGTTTGCAGCGCCGCAGCGCGATGACCGTAGGTGGCGAGGAGCTTGAGCAGGCCCGGTTCCTGCTGTCGCCGCAATGGCTCGGCATCGCGCACGACGATGCGCAGCGCCATGCCGTGACCGGTCATCAGCAGGCGCTGCAAATGGTCGAGATTGTCGCGCGAACCGAGGCGCAGATGGGCTAGGTCATCGTCATAAATGGCGATCTTTTCACTGGCCACGGCCAGTAGCCGGTCGACGGCGGCGCGGTAGTCGTTCCAGGAAGTCATCAGTTCGCGTGTCATGGCGTCGAGTTTAACCGATTGTTAAAATTCGCGCTTTTTCCGGGGTGAAGCGTGCCGGTCGGGATCGTCGAGGCGCTGGATCATGAGGCGAGGGGCATTGCCCGCCAGGAGGGCAAGGCCATTTTCATTGATGGCGCTCTGCCCGGCGAAACCGTCGAATACGCCAGTTTTCGCAAAAAGCCGAATTACGAACTGGCCCATCTGGTCGCCGTGCAGCGCGCCTCGGCGGCCCGCGTCGAGCCGCGTTGCCCGCATTTCGGAATCTGCGGCGGCTGCGTCATGCAGCATATGGATTCCGGGGCGCAGGTGGCGGCCAAGCAGCGGGTGCTGGAGGATAGTCTGTGGCATATCGGGCGCGTGCGCCCGGAAAACATCCTGCCGCCGATCCACGGTTCGCCCTGGGGCTACCGTCATCGGGCGCGCCTCGGCGTGCGCCGGGTGGAGAAGAAGGGCGGCATGCTGATCGGCTTTCACGAATGGCGCAGCAGCTATATCGCCGACATTCAGCGTTGCGCGATCCTGCCGCCGCACGTTTCCGATTTGCTGTTGCCGCTGCGCGAACTGTTCGCCGCCCTGTCCGTTGCCGAACGCCTGCCGCAAGTCGAAATCGCCGTCGGCGAAGCGTGCACGGCCCTGGTGCTGCGCATCCTGCAAGCGCTGACCCGGCGCGACGAGGCGTTGATCCGGCAATTTGCCGACCGTCACGGCGTCGTCATCTACCTGCAAGCCAAAGGGCCGGACAGCGCCACCCGCTTCCATCCGCTCGCCGGGGCGCGGCTCAGTTACTCGCTGCCGGAATTCGGCCTGGAGTTCGCCTTCCGGCCGACCGATTTCACCCAGGTGAATCACGCGGTCAATCGCGTGCTCGTCCGCCGCGCCCTGCATTTGCTCGATCCCCGGCCCGGCGAGCGGATCGTCGACCTGTTCTGCGGTCTGGGCAATTTCACGCTGCCGATCGCGCGTTGCGGAGCCGATGTGATCGGCATCGAGGGCAGCGCGGGCCTGGTGCACCGGGGGCGGGAGGCCGCCGTGGCGAACGGTCTGGCCGGCAATGTCGAGTTCGGCGTCGCCAATCTGTTCGCCTGTGATGAAGCGTCGCTGGCCGCGCTCGGCCCTGTCGACAAGATGTTGATCGACCCGCCGCGCGAGGGGGCGATCGAACTGGTCAAGGCCCTCGGTCGAGCCGCGCCCCGGCGCATCGTCTATGTCTCCTGCAACCCGGCCACCCTGGCCCGCGATGCCGGCCTGCTGGTGGCGGTCAAGGGTTACCGTTTGCGCGCGGCTGGCGTGGTGAACATGTTTCCGCACACCGCCCACGTCGAATCAATCGCCTGGTTCGAGCGGCCATGAAAAAGGCGGCCGAGGCCGCCTTGGGTATCCGGTGAGGTTCTCAGTCGCGCTCGCCGGTAAGCATCATGATCAGGTTCAACAGGTGGATGAAGATGTTGTAAATATCGAGATAAACCGCCAGCGTGGCGCTGACATAATTGGTTTCACCGCCGCGCACGATACGGTTGATGTCGTACAGCAGATAAGCCGAGAAGAGCAGCACGGCGACGGCCGAAATGGTCAGCGTCAGGGCGGGAATGTGCAGGAAGATATTGGCGACCATCGCCAGCAGCACGACGATCAGGCCGACGAACAGGAACTTGCCCATGTTGCTGAAATCGCGCTTGCTGACGCTGGCGATGGTGGCCATGGTGAAGAACACCGCGCCGGTGCCGCCGGCGGCCAGGGTAATCATCGAAGCGCCGTTGGCAAAACCGAGGGCGACTTGCAGGATGCGCGACAGCATCAACCCCATGAAGAAGGTGAAGCCGAGCAACAGAGCGACGCCCAGGCCACTGTTCTTGTTCTTCTCGATGCCCCACATGAAACCCCAGGCGATGCCGAGGAACAGCATGAAAGCCATGAACGGGCTGCCGGCAAGGAAGCTGAATTGCATCTGGATGCCGACCATGGCACCGATGATGGTCGGAATCATGGAGAGGGCCAGCAGCATGTAGGTGTTGCGCAGGACGCGGTTCTGACCCAGGGCCGGAAGGGTTTGATCGAAAGTGACAGGCTGGCGCGGAGTATCCATGCGATTGATCCTTTTGAAGCGTTGACGATGGCCGTAAGACTAACGGACGGCGGCCAAAGTTTCAATTAATTCCCAGTAAAACAGTTGGTTAATGCCCCCGGTCTTCATGCTATCATCCGCGCCTTCTTGAGGCTGTGACCGAGCGCTGGCATGCCTCCGCCTTGAAAACAGTTGCAGGAAGCGTGGCAGAGTGGTCGATTGCACCGGTCTTGAAAACCGGCAACGGGCAACCGTTCGTGAGTTCGAATCTCACCGCTTCCGCCA
>WQUQ01000130.1 GCA_009782025.1 Desulfobulbus sp.
CGGCATCTCTCCAAGGACGACGAACAGCGACCAGATGCCTCCGAAACCATGATCTACATCGCCTTCGCTCACCAACTTCTGCAACGAAGTAAATAGCTTTTGGACGGGTTATAAGCGGCGGTGAGCCAGGGTCGCCAGGCCGCCGAGCAGCATCAGGCCGGTCATGCCGAGCGCCAGGTTGAGCGTCGCGCCCCACAGCGCTGGCGCGATGAGCGCCGCGACCAGGCCGTTGCCGGCCGCTTGCAGGAAGGTCTGGCAGGAGGCGGCGAGACCACGCTGGGCCGGGAAGGGGTCGAGCGCCAGGATGGTCAGGCAGGGCATCGCCAGCGCCATGCCAATGGTGTAGAAAAACAGCGGCAGCACGCTCCACGGCAGACCAGGCGGCAAGGCCAGGTTGATGCCGAGGTTGAGCGCCGCGGCGCTGCTCATCGCCACATAGCCGAGGGCGATGGTCCGCCCCAGCGACAGCCGGCCGGCCAGCCGCCCGGATAGCCAGGAGCCGCACAAGAGGCCGCCGGTGATCGGGCCGAACAGCCACAGGAAAGCGGTTTCCGGCAGGCCGAGATGACGCATCAGAAAGACCGGGGCCGACAGGATGTAGACGAAGGAGCCGGCGAAGTTGAGCGACAGCGCGGCGCAGGCGAAGAGGAAGGCGGGCGAGGTCAGCACCCGCCCGTAAGTGCGCGCCAGGTAGGCGGGTTGCAGCGATTGACGCCGTTCCGGCGGCAGGGTTTCCGGCAGCAGTTGCCAGCAGGCCAGCCACAGGGCGGCGGTCATCAGCGCCAGAAAGGCGAAGACCATCCGCCAGCCGAACCAGGTCTGCAACCAGCCGCCGATGACCGGCGCGGTCGCCGGGGCCAGGGCGAACATCATGGTGATCTGCGCCATCAGCCGCTGGGCGGCGGCGCCGTCGAACAGATCGCGGACGATGGCGCGGCTGACGACAATGCCGGCGCCGGCGGTGACGCCCTGCATGGCGCGCCAGAACCACAGTTGCCCGATGTTGGCGGCGGCGGCGCAGCCCACCGAGGCGATGGCGAACAGGGCCAGCGCGACGAGGATGACCCGGCGGCGGCCGAAGCGGTCGGCGATGGCGCCATGCCACAGGGTCATCACGGAGAAGGCGAACAGATAGGCCGAGAGCGTTTGCTGCACCTGCAATGGGCTGGCGTCGAGCCGGGCGGCGATGTCGGGGAAGGACGGCAGGTAGGCGTCGATGGAAAACGGCCCGAGCGACGACAGCCCGGCCAGCAACGGGGCGATGCCGCGCGTGCTGGCTGCTCTTTCTCCTTCAGCCACGGGCCAGACGTCGGTATTGAATGGCCTCGCCGACGTGCGCGGCGGTAACCGTATCGCTGCCGGCGAGATCGGCGATGGTGCGGGCGACGCGCAGGATGCGGTGCCAGGCGCGGGCCGACAGGCCGAGGCTGCGGCTGGCCTGTTCGAGCAGCTTGCGGCCGCCTTCGTCCGGCGCGCAGCGGGCGTCGACTTCGGCGCTCGTCAGGCGGGCGTTGGCCTTGTTCTGCCGCGCCAGTTGCCGGGCGCGGGCAGCGACGACGCGCCGTTGCACGATGGCCGAGCTTTCGCCGGCCGGCCGGTCGAGCAAGGCTTCCGGCGGCAGGGCGGGGACTTCGATCAAGAGGTCGATACGGTCGAGAAAGGGGCCGGAAAGTTTGCTGCGATAGCGGGCGATCTGATCCGGCGTGCACCGGCAGCGGCCGCTCGCCGCGCCATGATGGCCGCAGGGGCAGGGATTCATCGCCGCCAGCAGTTGAAAATCGGCGGGAAACTCGGCCTGGCGGGCGGCGCGGGCGATGTGGATGCGCCCGGTTTCGAGCGGTTCGCGCAGCGCTTCCAGCACCTTGCGGTCGAACTCGGGCAATTCGTCGAGAAACAGAATGCCTTGGTGCGCCAGGCTGATTTCGCCCGGACGCGGCGGGTTGCCGCCGCCGACCACGGCCACTGCCGAAGCCGAATGGTGCGGCTGGCGATAGGGGCGGCGGCCAAAGTCACACGGTTTGAACTGCCCGGCCAGCGACAGCACGGCGGCCGAGGCGCGGGCCGCGGCCGGTTCCAGATCCGGCATCAAGCCGGGCAGGCGGGCAGCCAGCATCGACTTGCCGGTACCCGGCGGGCCGATCATCAGCAGCGAATGGTTGCCGGCGGCGGCGATTTCGAGCGCGCGCTTGGCCTGCGCCTGACCGCGCACCTCGACCAGATCGGGCAGTGGCGGCGCGGCTTCGCCGGTGGCCGGCGCGGCGGGCGGCAACGCCGCGCGCTCGGTCAGGTGGGCGCAGACGGCCAGCAGCGAAGCCGCCGCGAGAATGACGCCGCTGCCGGCCAGCGCCGCTTCGCTGGCGCTGGCATTGGGCAAGATGAACGTCCGGCCATGATCGGCCCCGCCCAGCGCCATTGCCAGCGCGCCGCGCACCGGGCGCAGTTCACCGGAGAGCGACAATTCGCCGGCGAATTCGTAATCGGCCAGCGGCTTATTCGGCAACTGGCCGCTGGCAGCCAGCACGGCCAGCGCGATCGGCAGGTCGAAGCGGCCCGATTCCTTGGGCAGATCGGCCGGGGCCAGATTGACGGTGATGCGCTTGGCGGGGAATTCAAAACCGGAATTGACGATGGCCGCCCGCACCCGGTCGCGGGCTTCCTTGACTTCGGTATCGGGCAGGCCGACCAGGGTGAAACTCGGCAGGCCATTGGCGAGATGGGCCTCGACCGTGACCGGCGGCGCATGGAGGCCATCCAGCCCGCGGCTGTGGGCGATGGCCAGGGACATGTCGGTTGTCTGCGGAACGGTTTGCGGGACAGCGCGTTATTACTCGCCGCGCGCCTTTTCCAGCGCCTCGACGCGGGCTTCGAGCGCCTTCAGCTTGTCGCGGGTGCGGGCCAGAACCTGGGTCTGCGCATCGAATTCCTCGCGGGTCACCAGATCGAGCCTGGCGAAAGCGCCGCTGACCAGCGCCCTGGCATTCTTCTCGAAATCCTTGACCGGCGAATTGGCCAGCAAAGCGCTCATCTTGGCGCCGATGTCATCCAGAAATTTGGGGTCGAGCATGGTAGTCCTCCGTCGGTGCGGCAGTGTAGCACAGCCGGATTCGCCCCTTCTTTGACCACGACTCGCTGCGGATGCGCGATGACTTGAACTGCCGGGCAACACGTCTTAAACTGAACATGTGCTGACCATGACCATCAAGGAGCAACGAATGGCTACCGCGACCGAACGCATCCCGGTTCTCGTGACCGCGCAGGAAAAAGCGCTGATCGCCAGCATGGCGCGCGACGCCCGTTTGTCGATGGGCGAATTTCTGCGCCGCGCGGCATCCTCGTTTCGTCCCAATGAGGACGAAAAATTGCTGGAGGGCATGATTGAGCAAATGCTGAAAACGACGGCTCAGGCCAATGCCGCGATGGATGATGCGCTGGCCTTCGTCGAAGCCTCCAACCAGCGCATCGCCGCGATGGAAGACAAGGGGGGCGCGCACTGATGGGCGTTGCCGACAAAATGTGGGATGCCCTCACCACGGTCATCAAGATGAACGACAAGGTCGAGCGCATGGCGGGCAGCATCAAGGCGCAGCAGGAAAAAATCGAAACCCTGACCGAGCGCGTGATCCGCCTCGAAACGGCGCTGGAAATCGCCCTCGCCCGCCCTGCCGGTAGTCGCTCGCCGACCCGGCGGATTGAAAACAAAGGCTGATTGCGCGCCGGGTCAGGCCAGGTTTTGCGCGATTCAGCGTTGAGCGCGCGCGTCAATGTAGGGCCGGGCTTGCAGCAGGACGACACGGCCATCGGCGGCGAAGGCCCACTCGATGTCCTGCCCGCTGCGGTCGTCGAGGACGGCCTTGACCAGCAGGGCGGTTCTGGCCAGCAGGAGTATCTGCGCGTCGTTGAGCACGTCGCTGACAGGGTCGGTCGGGATTTCCTTCAGCCCGCCGTTTTCATCGAGTTGCAGTTCGGTCACTTCGCCGGAACGCGAAAAGCGCTGGATCGCATGGCTCCAGGCATCGTACAGCGCCTGTTCGGCGATGCGTTGGCCATCGACGACGCGCACCCCGAGGCCGCGCTTGGCCGAGATGTAGACCACGTGCTGCCGCGAAGGGTCGAAGGGATCGCGGGTAATCATGACGCCGGCAGTGCGGGCGGCAACCGCCGTCTGCACGAAAACCGCCATTTGCACCCGCTCGTGCGGCAACCGGGCGGCGCGGCGCGCTGCAAAGGCTTCGGCGTTGTAAACCGAGGCCCAGACGGTCTTGACGGCCTGCGCCAGCGCCTGCGCATCGGTGACGTTGGGCACGGTCGTATACAGACCGGCTCCGCTGAAGTTCGACAAATCTTCCGCATTGGAACTGCTGCGCACGAATACGCCCTGGCCGGCGAGTTGGCCCCGCCAGCGGACAATCCACTCCTGCGTCCATGAGTCGGACACGGGGAGCTTGACCAGTTCGGCGCGCAGTTGTTCGAGCGCCCGGCGGCGCACGGCGCTGGATTGATCGAAGCGCTCGGTCGCCAGCGTCTGTTTGATGAGCGCCTGCGCCGCCGGCTGCGCCATGAAAGCGGCGAATTGCGCGTAGGGAATGCAAAACCCATCAGGCACGGGCGCGATGTCGCCCAGCCGGCCCTGCTGGCGCGCCTGTTCGAGCACGCCGAGCCGCGCCGCCTTGGCGCCGCAGCGCGCCGCGTCTTTTTCCGCCAACCGCAAGAGGGGAATCAGCGCGGGCCGGGTCGTATCCGGCGGCGACAACAGCGCCGCCGCCGGGCGCGCCGGGCGCACGGGCGGGCCGCTGGCCTTTTGCAGGCGGTAGCCATTGCGGTCGGCTTGCAGGCGCACCCACTGGCCGTCCCAGTCGCGCAACTGCTCCGGCGCATCGCGCAGGTAAATGTTCGGCACGCCCCAGCCCTTGGCGAGCAGGTTGACATGCGACAGCGCCGTCGAGGGCTGCGCCAGAATCACGCCGGCCACCGGCGGCAGGCTCAACGGCGCTTCGCTCAACACCACGATGTCGGTGGGCGCGATGTCGTCTGGCAAATCCGCGTCGAGCTTGCCGACGATGCGCAACCGCCCCTGGGTCTTGCCCGTGTTGAGCGCCAGATAAGCGCGCTGGGCGGCGATCTGCGCCTGCGTGATCGCTTCCATGTGCGAGGCGTCCGCCGCCCGCTCCTGCTGGGTCGAATTGGCCTTGAAAGTCAGCGGCTGAAAGAAGGTCGCGCCGAGCGCCGCAGCCGTTTCGCGCAGCAGATCGGGGCTGGTCTGGTCGCCGTCCCAGTATTCAAACAGCCAGCGCTTCAGTTCGGGATGAAAGCTCACCGTGCCGAGGATGAAACGGCGCGTGGGAGAGAAATAGAAGCTCTCCAGCGTGGCGTGATCGAGATTCAGCACCAGCCGCTGCCCGCGCAGAAAATCCTCGTGCAGCGCAAAGCGCGCCGTATTGACGTAGTGCGTCTGCCCGCTGGCGCGGTCGATGACAAACAGCGCATGCGGCATCGCGGCGGGCGTACCGGCGTCGTAAATGCGGGCGATGGTGTCGAATTGCTCGCGGGATTCGATGCGCGGCAGCGCGTTGGGCGCTCGCGCATCGGCGCTGGCCGGCGCCAGCGCAATCCCGGCCCGGCGCGCGACGAAGGCGGAGGGCTTGTCGGCGGTTTGGGCGTATGCGATGGCGGTGGCGAGCAGTTGAACCGCAAAAGCCGCGCCGGCAAGTTTTTGCAGGATCATGGGTACGCCTGACCGACCCCTTACTTGATGAGCGGCAGCAGGGCGCGGAATTCGTCGGTGCCGGCGCGGCGCAGCCATTCGAACAGCACCATCTCGGTGGTCACGATTTGTCCGCCGAGGGCGCGCAGGCGTTCGCTGGCGGCGTCGCGGCTGGCCGGGGTGCGCGATGAGGCGGCGTCGGCGACGAGGAAAACCGCGAAATTATCCGCAAGCAGGTCGCAGGCGGTTTGCAGCACGCAGACGTGGGTTTCGGTGCCGGTCAGGATGATCTGGCGGCGGTTGGCGGCGCGCAGCAGATCGAGCACGCCCGGTTCGGCGGCGCAGGAGAAATGCGTTTTCTCGAAAAAGCGGGCATGGCCGGCGGCGGCGCGGATGGCGGCGAGACTGGGGCCGAGGCCGCGCACGTACTGCTCGGAGACGAAGGCCGGCACGCCCAGTTGTGCCGAGGCGCGGAGCAGGCGCGCCGAGTTGGCGGTGACCGTGTCGGCGTCGTGGATGGCCGGCGCGAGTTTTTCCTGAATATCGACGACCAGCAGCAGGGAATTGTCGCGGTCGATCAACATGGCGTCAGCGGAACACAATCGTCTTGTTGTCGTGCACCAGCACCCGGTCTTCCAGGTGGTAGCGCAGGCCGCGGGCGAGCACCGTCTTTTCGATGTCCTTGCCGTAGCGCACCATGTCTTCCGGCGAATCGGAATGGTCGATGCGGATCACGTCCTGTTCGATGATCGGCCCGGCGTCCAGCTCGCTGGTCACGTAGTGGCAGGTCGCGCCGATCAGCTTGACGCCGCGCGTGTAGGCCTGGTGGTAGGGTTTGGCGCCGGCGAAGCTGGGCAGGAAGCTGTGGTGGATGTTGATGATCCGGCCGGCCAGCGCCGCGCACAGTTGCGGCGAGATGATCTGCATGTAGCGGGCGAGCACCATGGTGTCGCCGCGCACGTCGTCGAAAATGCGGCGGATTTCGGCGTCGGCGGCCGGTTTGTTGTCGGCGTTGACCGGCACGTGATGAAAGGGGATGCCGTGCCACTCGACAAAACCGCGCAAGCTGTCGTGATTGGAGATGACGCAGGGAATCTCGATGTCAAGCTCTTTGGCCTGCCAGCGCGCCAGGAGGTCGTACAGGCAGTGCTCCTGTCTGGAGACGAGGACGACGACGCGCTTCTTGATGGCGCTGTCGTTGATTCGCCAGGTCATCGCCAGCGGCTCGGCGACTTCGGCCTGGAAGCGCTCGCGGAATTCGGCGAGCAGAAAGGGCAGTGACGACGCCTTGATTTCGATGCGCATGAAATAGCGGCGGGTCAGCGCGTCGGCATGGAAACTGGATTCGAGTATCCAGCCGCCGTGCCCGGCGATGAAGCCGGATACCTTGGCGATGATGCCGACCTGATCGGGGCAGGAGGCGGAAAGCGTGTAGAAACGGTCGCTGGGCATGGGCGGGCGGTCAGATCTTGGCGAAAGCCTTGTCGATTTCCTGGCGCAGGTCGTCGTAGTTGACGACCACCGGGAATTGCGGGAATTCGCGGATGACGTTTTCCGGCGGATGGAAGAGGATGCCGCCGTGCGCCTCGCCGAGCATCGCCGTATCGTTGTACGAATCGCCGGCGGCGACGATCTTGAAGCGCAGTTCCTTGAAGCGCTTGACCGCCTCCTGCTTCTGGTTCGGCATGCGCAAGTGATAATTGACCAGCATGCCGGCGGCGTCGGCTTCGAGCGAATGACAGAACAGCGTCGGCCAGCCCAGTTGGCGCATCAGCGGGTGGGCGAATTCGTAGAAGGTGTCGGACAGGATGATGACCTGATAGGTTTCGCGCAGGGCGTCGAGAAAAGCGCGGGCGCCGGCCATCGGCCCCATCGCGGCGATCACCTTCTGAATATCCGGCAGACCGAGCTGGTGCTGGCGCAGGATATTCAGGCGGTAGCTCATCAGTTTGTCGTAATCCGGCTCGTCGCGGGTCGTGCGCATCAACTCGGGAATGCCGGTGCGCCTGGAGAATTCGATCCAGATTTCGGGGACGAGCACCCCTTCGAGGTCGAGACAGACGATTTGCACGGACGGACTCCCAAGGCGGCGAAAACTCGCGATTTTACCCGATTACGCCTGGGGCTTTGCTGACGCCGCAACCAGTACCCAGGTCACGGCCCGTTTCAGGGATAAAGTCATATTCATCTACAACGTTCGGCCAATTTACACCCTGCCTGTGTGCGGCTATATTCGACGTCAATGATCGAACGGAAACGGACATGGATGCCGAGCAGGGAATTCAGGATGAACGACGCCAGCAGGATGTCGGGCCGCCGCCCGATTGTGTCGAGCGGCGAGTGCAGGTCGAGGTCGAAGAAGTCGAAATGACGGCCAGTCAGTTTACCCGTCATTTCGGCGTTATCGCCGAGCCGGCCGCAGCTACCCCCCCCGCGCGCGGGGGGGGTAGCTGCGAATGCCAATGGGAATTACAGCGTCACCTGCGCGCCCAGTTCGACGACGCGGTTCGAGGGGATGCGGAAGAAGGCCGTGGCGCTGCTGGCGTTGCGGAACATGACGATGAACAGCCGGGTGCGCCAGTAGGCCATGCGCGCGCCGAACCTGGGGATGATCGTCTCGCGGCCGAGGAAGTAAGAGGTTTCCATCGGCTCCAGCGGCAGGCCGCTGGCGGCGGCGAGAGCCAGGGCGGCCGGGATGTCCGGCTCGTCCTTGAAGCCGTAGCGGACGACGACCTGGGCGAAATCATTGGGCAGACGGTTGACGTCGACGCGCTCGCTGTCGGGGACGTAGGGCACGTCGGCGACGCGGACGCTGAGGATGACCACATGCTCATGCAACACCGTGTAGTGCTTCATGCTGTGCAGCAGCGCGTGCGGCACGGCGTCGGGGTCGGGCGTCATGAACACCGCCGTGCCCGGCACGCGGCCGATGCCGCCGATGCTGGCGATGAAGGGTTGCAGCGGCATGGTGTCGGCGGTAAGGCGCTCGGTCAGCAGTTCGCGGCCGCGCTTCCAGGTCGTCAGCAGGGTAAAGATCAAAGCCCCGAAAATCAGCGGGAACCAACCGCCGTCAGGAATTTTCAGCGTGTTGGCAAGAAAGAAGCTGAGGTCGATGACGATGAAGGGCAAGGCGCCGAGCACGGCGCGGATCGGGTGCCAGCGCCACAGCCAGATGGCGACGGCGATGGCCAGGAAATTGGTCATCAGCATGGTGCCGGTCACCGCGATGCCGTAAGCGCCCGCCAGTTTCGACGAGGAGCCGAAGCCGACGACCAGCCCGATGATGGCGATCAGCATCAGCCAGTTGACCGCCGGCAGATAGATTTGCCCGATCTGGCTGTCCGACGTGTGCTGCGTTTCCAGGCGCGGCGTGTAGCCAAGCTGCATGGCCTGGCGGGTCATCGAGAAAGCGCCTGAAATCACCGACTGCGACGCGATGACGGTGGCGGCGGTGGCCAGCAGCACAAGCGGATAGCGGCCCCATTCGGGGGCCAGCAGGTAGAAGGGATTTTCGGCGGCGGCCGGGTTGGCCAGCAGCAGCGCGCCCTGGCCGAAGTAATTGAGAACCAGCGCCGGCAGCACGTAGCGAATCCAGGCAAACTGAATGGGCTTGGCGCCGAAATGCCCCATGTCGGCATACAGCGCCTCGGCACCGGTCAGGCAGAGAACGACCGCGCCCAGGGCGAGGAAGCCGAGCCAGGAATTGCCGGTCAGGAAGCGCAGCGCATGCAGCGGATTGACCGCTGCCAGCACGGCCGGGTTGCCGATGATGGCGACGCCGCCGAGCAGCGCCATGACCGCGAACCAGAGCGCCATCACCGGCCCGAACAAGGCGCCGACCTGGGCCGTGCCGCGCCGCTGGTAGATGAACAGCAGCGCCAGCACGGTGAGGGTGATCGGCTGGATGTAGGCATCGAAAGCCGGCGTGATGACGGCCAGGCCCTCGACCGCCGACAAGACCGTGATGGCCGGCGTGATGATGCCGTCGCCATAGAACAGGGAGGCGCCGATCAGGCCGCAGACGATCAACGCCCGCCGCTGCCAGCTACCCGCCTGGCTGCGGTGCAGGGCCAGCGTCATCAGCGCGATGATGCCGCCTTCGCCCTTGTTGTCGGCGCGCATGACGAAGCTGACGTATTTGAGCGTGACGACGATGATGAGCGCCCAGAAGAACAGGGACAGGATGCCGAGCACGTTGTCCGGCGTGATCGGCACCGGGTGATGGATGCCGCTGAAAACCTCCTTCATCGAGTACAGCGTGCTCGTGCCGATGTCGCCGAAAACCACGCCGAGAGCGGCGAGGGTCAGGGTGACCAGCTGTTTTTTGTCGTATTCTTTTTGCATGCTACTTCCCCAGGCGCGGCAGCGGAATGCGCCGCAAACAGCGCCGCCATTGTCGCTGGAGCGCCGTGAAAATGGCGTAATATTACTCCTCGCGCCTTGCCCCGTTGGGCTTTTTACCGATCATCGCTGGCCCGTCGGACAGGGGAACCCCCCGGATTTACCCATGACCGTCGAGGAAATGAAATGAGCGCTTCGCTGTTCGCCGCCCGGCCAACGCCGATGTCCCGCGCCGCGCGCCAGCCCTCCGGCCCGACTGCGCCGTTGCCGAAATGATGGGGAAAATCAAGGCCAGCCTGCTGTCGCTGCGCGATCTGTTCGCGACCGCGTGGTGGATCATCCTGATCGTCGGGGTGGGTTTCATCGTCGCCTGGCAGTTCGTCAAACCCGCGCCGCCCAGCCACATCGTCATCAGCGCGGGTAGCGAGAGCGGGGCCTATTACCTGTTCGCCCAGCGCTACGCCGCCATCCTGGCGCGCAGCGGCGTGACGCTGGAAGTTCGCGCTTCCAACGGGTCGTATCAAAACATCAAGCGCCTGGAAAAGGGCGAGGCGGATGTCGGCTTCGTCCAGGGCGGCGTCATCGAGCCGCCGACCGATCCCGATGCCGTTCCAGACAACGATCTGTACTCGCTCGGCAGCATTTTCTACGAACCGATCTGGGTTTTTTATCGCAGCAAAAAACCGCTGACCCGGCTGGCCGATCTGCGCGGCAAGCGCATCGCCATCGGCCAGGAAGGCTCGGGCATTCGCCGCCTGGCCAGGCGTCTGCTGGAAGCCAACGAAATCGACATCGACGCCAGGCTGCTGCCGCTCGATGGCCTCGATGCCGCCGAGGAATTGCAGCAGGGGCGCATCGACGCGGCCTTCATCATCGCCGCCGAGAGTGCGCCGGTGGTGCAGGTGCTGCTGCGCTCGCCCGACGTGCGCCTGATGAGCTTCGCCCAGGCCGACGCCTACCAGCGCCGCTTTCCCTTCCTGACCCAACTGACGCTGCCGCAGGGCGTCGCCGATCTGGTTCGCAACTACCCGCCGAAAGACATCCGCATGCTGGCCCCGGCCGCCAGTCTGGCCGTCCGCGGCGACCTGCATCCGGCGCTGCAAACCCTGCTGCTGCAAGCGGCCAGCGAGGTGCACGGGGGCAACGGCTTCTTCCAGAAAGCCGGCGAGTTTCCGTCCGCTTTGGCCCCGCTGCTGCCGCTGTCGCCGGAAGCCGCACGCTACTACAAGTCGGGGCCGCCCTTCCTGCAACGCTACCTGCCGTTCTGGCTGGCCGTGCTGATCCAGCGCCTGATCGTGCTGCTGGTGCCGGTCATCGCCCTGCTCATTCCGCTGCTGCGCATCGCCCCGGCCTTCTACAGTTGGCGGGTGCGCTCCAAGGTTTTCCGCTGCTACGGCGGGCTGCGCGCCCTCGAAGATGACATCCGCGAGCGCTTCGACGCAGCCCGGCTGGCCGATTACCGCCGCCGCCTCGACGCGCTCGACGAGACGGCGCGCGAACTGCACATCCCGCTCGGCTTCACCGATCTGACCTACACGCTGCGCGAGCACGTCAATCTCGTGCGCAACATTCTCGACAGGCTGGAGCAACAAGCGCCATGAAGACCTTTCTGATCGCCAATCCCAAGGGCGGCTCCGGCAAGAGCACGCTGGCCACCAATCTGGCGGGCTATTTCGCCAACCGCGGCGTCAAGGTCATGCTCGGCGACACCGACCGCCAGCAATCGGCGCGCGAATGGCTGGCCCTGCGCCCCCCGGAGTTGCCGGCCATCGCCACCTGGGAAATCGGCCCGGACAAGGTCGCCCGCCCGCCCGCCAAAACCAGCCATATCGTCCTCGATACGCCGGCCGGCCTCGGCGGCAAGGCGCTCGACAAGGTGCTGAAACTGTCGGCGCGCGTCATCGTGCCGGTGCAGCCGTCGCTGTTCGATATGCTCGCCACCCGTCAATTCCTGCGCACGCTGCTGGCCGAGAAAGTCGTGCGCAAGGGCAAGGCCGATGTCGCCGTGATCGGCATGCGGGTCGATGCGCGGACGCGGGCGGCGGTCGAACTGGAAAATTTCTTCGCCACCCTCGATCTGCCGGTGCTGACCTGCCTGCGCGACACCCAGGTCTACGTCCAGGCCTGCGCCGCCGGCATGACCCTGTTCGACCTGCCACCCGCCCGCGCCGAGCGCGATCTGGCGCAGTGGCGGGCAATCATCAACTGGGTCGAGGCAGCTTGAGTTGGCGATGCCCGCCGCCTGGCTCCTGAAAAACCTGTTCGCCACGCTGCTGCTGCCACCGGCCAACGGCCTGCTGCTGCTGGCGTTGGCCGGCCTGTTCCGGCGGCGGCGCTGGGCCGCCGGGCTGGCGACCGTCGGCGCGCTGCTGTTGCTGATCCAGAGCCTGCCGCCGGTTGCCGGCTGGCTGACCGGCACGCTGGAAGAACGCGCCGGGCCGGCGCTCGCCGATCCCGGCGCTGCCGAGGCCATCGTCATCCTCGGCGGCGGCTTGACCGATGCGGCCGAATACAGCGGCGGCGTCACGCTGAACCCGCGCAGCCTGGCGCGCGCCCGCTACGGCGCCGTGCTGGCCCGGCGCTATTCTCTGCCGGTGCTGGTCAGCGGCGGCGTGCCGGTCAATGCCCGGCGTTCCGAAGCCGAGGTGATCGGCGAGGCGCTGGAGAACGAATTCGGGATCGAGGTCCGCTGGCGCGAGAATCGTTCGCTGGATACCGCCGACAATGCGGCGCTGTCGGCCGAACTGCTGCGTGAGGCCGGCATCCAGCGCATCATTCTGGTCACCCAGGCTTTCCACATGCCCAGGGCGCGCCGCCTGTTCACGGAAACCGGGCTGGAGGTGACGCCAGCGCCAACCGAACTGGGCCAGCGCTCGATCTGGCCGGAGCATTTTCTCGACTGGCTGCCGCAAATCAACGCCCTGCATGCCACCCACTACGCACTGCACGAGTGGCTGGGCATCGCCTGGCTGGACTTGCAGGCCCTGCTGCACCGCGCCCGATCGGACTCTTGAAAACAGCGGCAGCCGGTTGCCGCCGAGCCATTCATTCCATTTTTAGAGCGAATTCGGTTCAAATGCTTACACAATCTGGCGCTGCTCCCCCCATCCCAACCTTCCCCCGCAGGCGGGGGAAGGGGCTTTGTTCCCTCCCCTGCTTGCGGGGG
>WQUQ01000131.1 GCA_009782025.1 Desulfobulbus sp.
CCGGCACCGGCATCGTCCATTCGGCCCCGGCCTATGGCCTGGAGGATTTTCAGTCGTGCAAGCAATACGGCATGCACAATGACGACATCCTGACGCCGGTGCAGGGCGATGGCCGCTTCGCCGCCGATCTGCCCTTCTTCGGCGGCCTGAATGTCTGGAAGGCCAATCCGCTGATCGTCGAGAAACTGGCCGAAGTCGGCGCGCTGTTGAAGCACGAAAGCGTCCAGCACAGCTACATGCACTGCTGGCGGCACAAGACGCCGCTGATCTACCGCGCCACCAGCCAGTGGTTCGTGCGCATGGACGCGCCGGATGTCGACAGCCAGGGGGTCGTCGCTACCGAACCGGCCGGCCACACCCTGCGCGCGGCGGCCTTGCAGGGCGTCGAGGCCACTGCCTTCTACCCGGCCTGGGGTCAGAACCGGCTGCATGCGATGATCGCCAATCGCCCGGACTGGTGCATCTCGCGCCAGCGCAACTGGGGCGTGCCGCTGCCATTTTTTACCCACAAGGCGACGGGCGAATTGCACCCGAACACGCTGGAATTGATGGAAGCCGTCGCCCGCCGCGTCGAACAGGGCGGCATCGAGGCCTGGACGCGGCTGGACGCCGCCGAACTGCTCGGCGAATTTGGCTGCGATCATGCTGGCGATTACGTCAAGACCACCGACATTCTCGATGTCTGGTTCGATTCCGGCGTCACCCACCTGAGCGTGCTGCGCGGCTCGCACGGCGAGTTGCACGCAAACTCACTGCACTGGCCGGCCGACCTCTATCTCGAAGGCTCCGACCAGCATCGCGGCTGGTTCCATTCCTCGCTCCTGACCGGCGCCGCCATCGATGGCCGGGCGCCGTACAAGGCGCTGCTGACGCACGGCTTCGTCGTCGACGGCAAGGGCCGCAAGATGGCCAAATCCGAGGGCAATGTCATCGCGCCGCAGCAGGTTTCCGACAAAATGGGCGCCGACATCCTGCGCCTGTGGACCGCCGCCACCGACTACTCCGGCGAACTGTCCATTTCCGACGAAATCCTGAAGCGCGTGGTCGAAGGCTATCGCCGCATCCGCAACACCCTGCGCTTTCTGCTCGCCAATGTCTCCGATTTCGCCGCCGCCGACAGGCTACCGGTCGAGGAATGGCTGGAAATCGATCGCTACGCGCTGGCCCTGACCCGCCAGTTGCAGGAAAGCTGCCGCGCCGACTATGAGCGCTACGAATTCCACCGCGTCGTCCAGGCCCTGCAAACCTTCTGCTCCGAAGATCTGGGCGGCTTCTATCTCGACATCCTGAAAGACCGCCTCTACACCACGGCGGCCAAGTCGCCCGCCCGCCGTTCGGCGCAATCGGCGCTGTGGCACATCGTCCAGTCCTTCGTCCGCCTGCTCGCCCCGATCGCCGCCTTCACCGCCGAGGAAGCCTGGGCCGTGCTCGAAGGCGACGCCGACGGCTCGGTGATGTTCCAGCAATGGCACGAGCTGCCCGCGCTGGCCGGCGAAGGCGAACTGCTGGCGAAATGGGCCATCATCCGCGCCGTGCGCTTTGATGTGACCAAGGCGCTGGAGGCCCGGCGCGAAGCCGGCGAAATCGGCGCGGCGCTGCAAGCCGCCGTCGAGATTCGCTGCGCCGGAGAAAAATACGACGTCTTGGCCTCGCTCGGCGACGATCTCAAACTCGTCTTCATCTGCTCGGCCACGACGCTGATCCGCGACGAGGCGGAGCGAGTCATCGCAACCCCGCTCGACCACGCCAAATGCGAACGCTGCTGGCACGTCCGCCCCGAGGTCGGCGCCGACCCCGCCCACCCCGACCTGTGCGGCCGCTGCATCAGCAACCTGGTTGGCGAAGGGGAGGCGAGGCGCTGTGCCTGAGTCCGCCCGCTGACACAGAATCTGAAGCAAAAAGTGGAAAGCGAATAAACCACGTATATACTCCAAACATACACAAGCAATCAGGAGTTCCGTCATGGTTCATACCAATCTGTTCCTGAACAATAAAAATCAGGCGGTTCGTTTTCACAAATCAGTGGCCTTCGCGCCGGATGTACATGAAGTCACCATTGTTGCGGTGGGCAATACGCGCATCGTGGCGCCCGTTGGCCATACTTGGGATGCGTGGTTTGCCGAGCCGGTAGCGGATGACGCGCTGCTACCCGAACGCGACCAGCCCGCCATGCAGACGCGGGAAACGCTGGCGTGATGGCGAGGGTAAAAAATGCAGTACATACTCGACACCAACATTTGCATTTATGTCATCAACCGGCATCCCGCGCATGTGTTGCCTGTTTTCAATGCGCACCACGACCTGATGTGCATTTCCGAAGTCACGCGCTTTGAGCTTTTGAGCGGCGCATATAAATCCAGAGCGCCGCATAAGACGCTACAACAAGTCAGCACATTTTGCGCCATGCTCAAAGTGCTGCCGTTCAACGAAGCCGCATCGGAACACGCCGCGCAAATTCGCGCCATACTGGAACAAAAGGGGCAAACAATCGGCCCTTTCGACACGCTTATCGCCGGTCATGCGCGTAGCCTCGCCGCCATTCTGGTCACCAACAACGTGCGCGAATTCGAGCGCGTGGGCGGCTTGCTGATTGAAAATTGGGCGGTGTGACGTAGATGGACCGGCGGGATCGAAATCCAGCTCCATCGCACCAGGCTGGAATGGCGCTTGCGCTCCATTCCGGCATCTACTCTGACCCACAAGCTTTCATTAAGGGATTCACCGCATGAACCGCACCAAAGCCGCCCGCTGGTACAGCCTCGCCGCACTGGTCATCGTCCTCGACCAGATCAGCAAATGGGTCGTCCTGGGCCACATCGGCTACGGCGAAAGCATCACCGTCGCGCCCTTCTGGAACTGGGTGCTGACCTTCAACTCCGGCGCGGCCTTCAGCTTTCTCGCCGACCAGCCCGGCTGGCAACGCTGGTTCTTCACCCTGCTGGCGCTGGCCGTGTCCGCCTGGATCGCCGTCATGCTGCGCCGCCACCCGGAACGCCGGCTCGCCTCGCTAGCGCTCGCCCTGATCCTCGGCGGTGCGCTGGGCAACGTCATCGACCGCCTGCGCTTCGGGGCCGTCGTCGATTTCATCCAGTGGCACGCCGCCGGCTATTACTGGCCGGCCTTCAACATCGCCGACGCGGCCATCACCGTCGGCGCGGTTCTTCTCGTCATCGAACAGTTGCTGGCTGGCCGGCGTAAAGCTGATTTGCAACCGCATCAAAAATGATGTTAAATTTCACCCATTCAGATGACAGGGGCTGGTCATGAGAACGACGGTAACGATTGATGATGTGCTGTATGAAAAGGCGCTGGAATTGGCGGACTCAACGATGGATAAAACCGATTTGTTCCGGGAGGCCGTCAAAACCTTCGTGCAGGTACAGGCGGCAAAGCGGCTTGCTGCTCTGGGCGGGGCGGCGCCCGAAATGCAGGACATTCCCCGCCGCCGGGAGGAGGCTGAATGCTGAATGGCGTTCTGGCTGACACCTCGATATGGGTCGGTCATTTCCGCCGCCCCGACACGGTACTGGTTGATTTACTGCAAGCCAATCGCGTGCTGATGCACCCGCTGATCGTTGGCGAAATCGCCTGTGGAACACCACCTGATCGGGTACAAACCCTGTCCGGCCTGCGCCTTTTGCAGCAGGCGCAACAGGCCAGCATTCATGAAGTCACGGATTTCATCGAGCGCGAGAGCCTGTTTGGTTCCGGCTGTGGTTTGGTGGACGTGCTGCTGCTGGCTTCCGCGCTGATAACGCCAGGCGTGGAGCTGTGGACGCTGGACAAGCGGCTGGGCAAACTGGCCGAGCGCTTTGACGTGATGTACCGGCCTATTCTGCACTGAGCCGCCACCAGCGCCCCTCCCCAATGACCACCGTCCGCTCCGACAGCTACCTGACGCTGCACTACCGCATCACCACCCTCGACGGCGAGGAATTTCTCTCCACTTTCGACATGAGTCCGGCCACCCTGCAAATGGGCGGCGGGCAACTGGTCGACACGCTCGAATCCGCGCTGATCGGCCTGCCGGCGGGCGAGCGTTTCGTTTTTGAACTCGAACCCGACGCCGCCTTCGGCCAGCGCAACCCGCGCCTCATCGAGCGCATCGCCCGCGCCAGCCTGCCGGACGGCATGGAACTCAAGGCAAATTCCGTCGTCGAATTCACCGCTCCGCATGGCGGCAGCTTCGCCGGTTTTCTGCGCGAACTGGAGGCGACGCACGCCCTCTTCGACTTCAACCACCCGCTGGCCGGCAAGAGCATCCGCTTCGAGGTGGAAATCATCGGGATCATGTAAATGCAAATCGTCCTTGCCAACCCGCGCGGCTTCTGCGCCGGCGTCGAGCGCGCCATCGCCATCGTCGAGCGGGCGCTGGAAAAATTCGGCGCGCCCATCTACGTCCGCCACGAAATCGTGCATAACCGTTTCGTCTGCGACGACTTGCGCGCCAAGGGCGCCGTGTTCATCGACGAACTCGACCAGGCGCCGCCCGGCAGCACCGTGATCTTCAGCGCCCACGGCGTCTCCAGGGCCGTGCGCGACGAAGCGGCGCGGCGCGGCCTCAAGGTGTTCGACGCCACCTGCCCGCTGGTCACCAAGGTGCACATCGAAGTCGGCAAAATGCGCAAGGAAGCGCGCGAAGTCATCATGATCGGCCACCGGGGCCACCCCGAAGTCGAAGGCACGATGGGCCAGAGCGAAGGCGGCATGTATCTGGTCGAAACCGCCGCCGATGTCGAGCGCCTCGCCGTGCGCCATCCCGATCGACTCTCCTTCGTCACCCAGACCACCCTCTCGGTCGACGACGCCAGCGCCGTCATCGCCGCGCTGCGCGCCCGCTTCCCGGCCATCCAGGGGCCGAAGAAGAACGACATCTGCTACGCCACCCAGAACCGCCAGGACGCCGTCAAGGCGCTGGCCGGCGAATGCGACCTGGTCATCGTCGTCGGCAGCCCGAACAGTTCCAATTCGCGGCGCTTGAAGGAAGTGGCCGCGGGGCGCGGGGTCGATGCTTACCTGATCGACGGCGCGACTGAAATCAATCCGGCCTGGTTGGCCGGCAAGCAAAATATCGGCGTGACGGCGGGCGCATCGGCGCCGGAGATTCTGGTGCAAGAGGTCGCTTCCCGTCTCAGGGAATTGACCCGCGCCGAGGTCAGACAATTGCGGGGCGCCGCAGAGGGGGTATCTTTCCCCCTGCCCAAGGAACTGACCTGACGCCTCATTCCATTTTTAGAGCGGTTTTGATTCAAATGCTGACATTTTTCTGAACGCCATGCGCAACTTCAAGCGCCGCTTCCCCTCCCTGGCCCTCCCCCGCCAAGCGGGGGAGGGAATCTCGCTCCTTCCCCCGCGCGCGGGGGAAGGTTGGGATGGGGGGGAAGTGCAACCACTTGAAGCGAAATTGCTCTAAA
>WQUQ01000132.1 GCA_009782025.1 Desulfobulbus sp.
TGAGCGACTGGTACCGGGTCGGCAACGCCGGCGACATCACGCTGACCCTGCACATCCAGCCCGGCGCGCGCCAGACGGAATGCGCCGGATTGCACGGCGATGCCCTGAAGATTCGCCTGGCCGCGCCGCCGGTCGATGGCAAGGCCAATGCCGCGTTGCTCGCCTTCATCGCCGAGCGCCTCGGCTGCGGCCGCGCCGCCATCACCCTCAAAAGCGGCCAGACCTCGCGGCGCAAGGTGCTGTCGGTCAGCGGTTGCACGCCGGAAGCGGTCGCCCGCCTGGTGGAGTGAGTCACTCCGGGCTGAAGCCTGGAGCTTCCTCGCCACGAGTTTGGGGCGCCTCCGGCGCCGAAATCACGCTTGGCTCGCTTGACCCCGGCCTGAAGGCCGGGCTTCTCGCTTGCGCCGTGGTCAATTTAGCCGGCGAACGCCACGCGGCCGCCGACCAGCGTCGCCTTGACCTTGCCGGCCAGCGCCTGGCCGAGCCAGGGCGAGTTCTTGCCCCGGCTCTTCAGGCTGTCG
Organism: Desulfobulbus sp.; assembly: GCA_009782025.1. GTDB lineage: Bacteria > Pseudomonadota > Gammaproteobacteria > Burkholderiales > Rhodocyclaceae > Azonexus. The sequence goes on from WQUQ01000132.1 coordinate 522, forward strand.
GCGCTCAGTTGCCACTCGGCGGCCGGATCGAAAATGCAGATGTCGGCCACGGCGCCGGGCGCCAGATGCGCTGCGGGCAGACCGAGGATTGTCGCCGGCGCGGCGGTGATGCGGGCCAGCGCTCGGGGCAGGTCAACGCCTGCCGCTGCGGCCCATTTCAGAGTCAAGGGCAGCAGCGTTTCCAGCCCGCTGGCGCCTGGCTTGGCTTCGCCAAAGGGCAGCAGTTTGTCGTCAGCGCCGAGCGGCGTGTGATCCGAGCAAATCGCCGCCAGGCCAGCGGCGACGGCCGCCGACAACGCTTCCCGGTCGCGCTGGCTGCGCAAGGGCGGGACGAAGCGGGCGTGCGGGTTGAAGAAACCGATGTCGTGTTCGCTGAGCAGCAGATGATGGACGCCGACATCGCAGGTGATCGGCAGCCCCTCGGCCTGGGCCTCTGCCACCTGCGTCGCGCCGGCCGCCGACGACAGCCGGGTCAGATGCACGCGGCAACCGGTATCGCGCGCCAACTGGACGATGGTGGCGATGGCGATGGTTTCGGCGGCGACCGGAATGCCGGAGAGGCCAAGGCGGCTGGCCACCTCGCCCGCGTGGGCGAAGCCGTTGCGCGCCAGCCAGTGATCCTGCGGCTGCAACCAGACCGCGAAACCGAAGGTGGCGGCATATTCCATCGCCCGCAGCAGCGCCTCGGTATCGACCATCGGCGCATTGGCTTGCGAGAAGGCGACGCAGCCGGCTTTCTTCAGGCCGGCCAGTTCGGCCAGGCGCTCGCCCTTGAGGCCCAAGGTCAGCGCGCCGAGCGGCAGTACCCGCGCCTTGCCGATCTCCTGGCCGCGATGCACCAGACGGTCGGCCAGTTCCGGCTCGTCGAGCGGCGGGTCGGCGTCGGGCGGCACGACGACCGAAGTGACGCCGCCCGCCACCGCCGCCGCCAGTTCGGCTTCGATGCTGGTCAGGCGGGCGCCGAGGTCGATCAGGCCGGGGCAGACGACGCAGCCGGCGGCGTCGATGCGGCGGTCGGCGACAAAGCCATCTGGCACTTCATTGCCGACGATACGGCCATCGGCGATGAACAGGGATGCGATACGGTTGACGCCGCGCTGCGGATCAACGATCCGGCCATTACTGATTTCGATGTTCATCTCGACCTGATAACCCCGGTTGAATACATTAGACAATGGAGCCAAATGCGTTTTCAAACATGCCGCCAATCACCGGCAGCGGCTTTTTCTCCTCGTTGGCGGCGTTGATGATGCCAACCACCGCCAATACCAAAAAGAGGAGACTGAAAGAAGACAGGAAAGCGAGAAACGGCATGATGTGGATAAGAATCGAGAGCGCCATGCTGAAAAGAATGCTGGTGAGACCCAGCCCGAGCGACTGTTTCAAATGATATTTGAGCAGATCGTCGGCCTTTTCCTTTCCCGCCAGAAACGCGATCAGCCAACCGAAGATGGTGATGTACGAAACGATTGAAAACGTTTTGTTGTCCATTTTTGACTTCCCCTACGCGAGCGCCAGGTTGAGAAAGTGTCAGGAGACAGGCGCTGAAGTCTTGGCCTGACAGGGCGGCGTTTCTTTCCGGTTCAATTCCCCGCAACGATGCTCATGACGGCCATGCGCACGGCAATGCCGAAGGTGACCTGGGGCAGGATCACGGCCTGCGGCCCGTCGGCCACCGCCGAATGGATTTCGACGCCGCGATTCATCGGCCCCGGGTGCATGACGATGGCGTCGGGTTTGGCCAGCGCCAGTTTCTGCGGCGTCAGGCCGAAATGGCGGAAATACTCGCCGGCCGACGGCAGCAGCGCGCCGTTCATGCGCTCGTTTTGCAGGCGCAACATGATGACCACGTCACAGTCGCGCAAGCCTTCGTCCATGTCGTGAAAGACGTGCACGCCCAGTTTGTCGAGATGCTTGGGCAGCAGGGTTTGCGGGCCGATGGCGCGGACTTCCGGCACGCCCAGCGTGGTCAGCGCGTGGATGTCGGAGCGGGCGACGCGCGAATGCAGGATGTCGCCGACGATGGCGACGCAGAGTTGCGTGAAATCCTTCTTGTAATGGCGAATGGTGTACATGTCGAGCAGGCCCTGCGTCGGGTGAGCGTGCCGCCCGTCGCCGGCATTGACCACATGCACGTCGTCGCGGCCGCTGCGGCGCAGGTGCTCGGCGATCAGGTAGGGCGCGCCGCTGGCGGCGTGGCGCACGACGAACAGGTTGGCGTGCATGGCGCAGAGGTTGTCGATGGTGTCGAGCAGGGTTTCGCCCTTGGCCGTCGAGGATTTGTTGATGTCGAGATTGATGACATCGGCCGACAGGCGCTTGGCGGCGATCTCGAAGGTGGTGCGGGTGCGCGTCGAATTCTCGAAAAAGAGGTTGAAAACGCTTTTTCCCCGCAAGAGCGGCACCTTTTTCACGTCGCGGGCCGAGACTTCCATGAAGGATTCGGCGGTGTCGAGAATCTGCGTCAGGATATGCGGCGGCAGCCCCTCGATGGAGAGCAGATGGGAGAGTTCGCCCTTGTCGTTCAACTGGGGATTAGACATGCTCCAGCCTCCACGTCAGGCGACCCGCCTCGTCCCGGTCGAGCGCCAGATTCTCGCCCTCGGCCAGCGCCACGTTCCAGACGCAGTAATTGGCCGCCACCGGCAACTCACGCCCGCCGCGGTCGGCCAGCACCGCCAGTTCGACCGCCGCCGGGCGGCCGTAGTCGAACAGTTCGTTGATCGCCGCCCGCGTCGTGCGGCCGGTGTAGAGCACATCGTCGACCAGGATGATGTGGCGGCCCTCGACGGCGAAGGGAATCACCGTCGGCTTGACCTGCGGATGCAGTCCTTTCTCGGCGAAATCGTCGCGGTAGAAGGAAACGTCGATCAGACCGATTTCCTCCGGCAGTTCGAGCAATTGACGCAGGCGCTCGGCGATCCAGGCGCCGCCGCTGTGAATGCCGACCAGCGTGGGCTGGCGATGGCGTTGCGGGCGCAGCAATTCGGCCAGTTGGCGACACTGGGCCTCGGCTTCAGGCAAGGGATTGGACAGGGATGACATGGGACGGACTTTCAAACCAGGTTTGCAAAATCAATTGCGCCGCCACGGCGTCGAGCAACGGTTTGGCGCGGCGGCGATTGTGGCTTGTTGTGCGGCCGGTTTCGCGCAGGCGCGCTTCGGCATCAAGCGAGGTCAACCGCTCATCAGCATAGGAAAGCGGCAAATGGAAGCATTTTTGCAGACGTTCGCCAAATTTTGTCGCCCGTTGGGTCATCTCATGCGGTGTGCCATCGACATGAACCGGCAGGCCGACGACCAGCAGCGCCGGCTGCCATTCGGCAATCAGGCGGCCAATCGCGGCCATCCGCTCGGCATTCGACTCGGCATGAATCACCGTCAGCGGATGGGCGCTGCCCAGAAGGCTTTCTCCGGTGGCGACGCCGATGCGTTTGACGCCGAAATCGAAGGCCAGTACCGTGCCCTCAGGCATGCCCGGCAACGTCGGAAAGCTGGGTGAAGCTGATGCCGAGATTCTGCATCGCCGCCGGCAGGCGCTCCTCGGGCGGCAGGTCGAACAGAATGCCGGATTGGGCCGGCACGGTCAGCCAGGCGTTCTGCGCCAGCTCGTTCTCAAGCTGGCCGGCGCCCCAGCCGGAATAACCGAGGGTGACGATGATCTCTGCCGGCTGACCCGTCGCGGCGACGGCGGTGAGCACGTCGCGCGAACTGGTCAGGCCGATTTCCTCGTTGATCGACAGCGTCGATTGCCAGCCGCCCAGTGGCCGGTGCAGCACGAAACCGCGATCCAATTGCACCGGGCCGCCAAAATACACCGGCAAGCGGGCCAGATTGTCCCACTCCAGCTTGATGTCGATTTTCTCGAACAGCCCCGCCAGATTCAGGTCGATCGGGCGGTTGACGATGATCCCCAGCGCGCCGTTCGCATTGTGTTCGCAAACGTAGACCAGGGCATTGGAGAAATAGGGATCTTTCAGCGCCGGCATGGCGATGAGAAAGTGGTCGGTGAGATTGACGCTGTCCATGGCCGGGATTCTATTCCATTTTTAAATCAGCCGAGTACGCGAAGGCGAAGCGCCCAGGGCAAGCGCATGAACGCCATCGTTATTGCCCATTGAGCTTCTCCCGAAATTTTGTCTGCCAAGGGTGACTTGAACTGGAGTCAGTTCAAGGAGCAGGCAGTCAACTCACGCACCATCCGCGGGCTACCATAGGCGCCCTTGAGTTCCACATGGATGGCACGGATCAGCGCCAGCATCTGGCTGTCGGTCAGTCGTCGCCGATCCGCTTTGCCTCCCCGCTTCCAGGCGCGATAGCCACTCAAGCTGACATCAAGCACCTCACACATCTCGGCCAGAGGAAAGACTTCACCCTGCACAGCAATCCAGGCGTACTTCACAGAACATCCCTTGCAAAGTACGCCGTCGCTTTTTTTAGGATTTCGTTCTCCCGCTTGAGCCGCAGATTCTCCGCGCGCAACCGTGACAATGCCATTTCTTCTGGCGTCACTACCCTGCCGCCTGCACCGTTCAGCCTGCCTTCTGCCGCTGCCTTCACCCAGTTGCGCACGGTCTGGTCGCTCAGCCCCAGTTCCTGACACACCTTGCTGACGCTCTGACCGCCCTTCACCCGCTTGACCTCCTGCTCCTTGAACTCAAGCGTGTACGCCTGTTTCGATAGCTTCATTTCTTCCCTCCAAATGTGACTCAAGTTTAGATCACCCTTGGCAGACGAAATTTCGGGGGAAGCTCAAAGATGCCGCGCTGGCGCAATTCGTTGCTCACCCGGACCTGACCGTGCGCGGGTTGTTCGGTCGCGTCGGCAATCACCGCCGCTTCGGTGGCCTCTTC
>WQUQ01000133.1 GCA_009782025.1 Desulfobulbus sp.
GATCCGGCAATTAAGTGTTGTCATTCTGCGCGGAGCGAAGCGTGTCATGCTGCGCGAAGTCGCAGTACGCAGAATCCACAAGCCGCATGGATGCTGCGACTACGCGCAGCATGACGCAGCGGGAATGTTCAATGCTTAATTGCCGGGTCAATAGCGCAGGCAGGAGTCCGTAGGTCGTGGTGAGCGCAGCGAACCGCGACGCGATTCTCCATCACCGCTTTACCCCTGTTCGTCAATGCTTTTTCTTGCTGGCCGGTTTTTTCTTGGCGGCGGGAGCGGCCGCTTTGTGATCGGCCGTCTTGCCTGGCGCTCGCCCGCCTTTCTGGATGACGCGCAGCCGCGATTCCGGCTGGATGATGATCGGCGAACCGTCGGCGCCGAACAGGCGTTGCAGGCTATCCGGGTCGCCATCGCCGGGGACCAGGAGGCGCGAGCCGATGCCGAGGCGGACGTTGCCGGGCAGGCCGTTGGCCTGGATCAGTTCGGCGGTCGACGCGCCGATGCGGCTGGCGATCTGATCGACCCGCTCGGGTCTGGTGACGGTATAGGTCTGCCATTGGCTGAGCGGCGCCTGGTAGGCGCTCAGATTGCGATTGAAGGTGTCGATCTTGTCGGTCGGCAGTGCGACCTCGGTATCGGCCTTGAGGATCGGCCGGTTGTGCGCCGGGTTGAGTTGGCGGAATTCGTCCAGCGACACATTGGCCAGCCGCGCCGCCGTCTTGACATCAATCGGCTGTGGCATTTCCAGGGTCGTGAAATAGGGGCTGTTGGCAATCCGCGGCAGATTGAGGCTGGCGACCAGCGCCGGATTGCCGAAAATGTTTTTCAGCGCCTGCAATTTGGGCACGTAATGGCGCGTCTCGTTGGGCATTTTGAGGCTGGCGTAATCGGTCGGCAGGCCGCGCGCCTCGTTCTTGCCCACGGCGCGCTTGACGGCTCCCTCGCCCCAGTTGTACGAGGCCAGCGCCAGATGCCAGTCGCCGTGCAGATCGTAGATGCTCTGGAGATAATCGAGGGCGGCGTTGGTCGAGGCCACGACATCGCGCCGCTCGTCCTGCCACCAGTTCTGTTGCAGGTCGAAGCGCTTGCCGGTGGCCGGAATGAACTGCCACAGGCCGGCCGCATGGGCGCGCGAATAGGCCATCGGGTCGAACGAGCTTTCGACCATCGGCAGCAGCGCCAATTCGCTCGGCATGCCGCGCGCTTCCAGTTCCTCGACGATGTGAAAGAGGTAGGGGCGGCTGCGCTCGACCATCCGGCGCAGCATGTCGGGACGATTCAGGTACCACTGCTGGTAATGCAGCACCAGGTCGTCGCTCAGATCGTTCATCGAAAAGCCGTTGCGAATCCGCTCCCACAGATCGTCCGGCATCGCCGTCAGGTCGACGGTGACGGGGCGGATTCGCGCCTGGCCGATTTCCAGCGGAATCAGCGTATCGGGGCGAAGGCCGGTGTTTTCGTTGGCCGCCTCGACCGACTCGGCGGCGACCGCCGCCGGCGCCGCCCAGCCCATCAGCGCGCCGACAAGGGCAACGCCGAGCAGACGGTTGATGCGCGATGGAGGGAGGGAAAACGGCATCGGCAATTCCTGGCGCCAACGAGTTCGGCAAAGCGCCGGATTATAGCCGACGCCCAGACGCCCGGTTTGCCCCGGCAGCGTTTTGGCGGAGCCGCCGCAGCGGAAATCCGGCGTGCCGCCAATGGCTATTGACCCGTCAATTATGCATTGAACATTCCCGCTGCGTCATGCTGCGCGTAGTCGCAGCATCCATGCGGCTTGTGGATTCTGCGACTACGCTTCGCTCCGCGCAGAATGACAACGCTTAATTGCCGGGTGAATAATTACCGTTGCCCGAGCGCCTGGATTCCCGATAAGGCGCAGATAGAATAAAAATTTCGCCTCTGGTGTTGACACGAACATATCGACATAACTACCATCATCGACATGAAAACAAACTACAGCCAAACCATCCCGCCCGAATGGGCCGCCATGTCGCGGATTTTTCTGGCCCTGGGCGATGAGCATCGGCAGCGCATCCTGTTGCTGTTCGAACCGGGCGAGCGGCTCAATGTCGGGCAGATCGCCGACGCGTCAACGCTGGCGCGCTCGACCGTCTCGCACCATCTCAAGGTGCTGCACGAATCCGGGGCGCTGGCTTCGGAGAAGATCGGCCGGGAAATCTGGTTCTGGATCGATCGGGCGATACTCGAAACCACGTTCACCAACGTTCTCGACTACCTGAAGGAGAACACCTGATGAAGAAATTGATGCGTTCCCTGCTGCGGCCCATCCTGCGGACGGTTGCGAAGCTGCTGTTCCGCGTCGACGTGCAGGTTCGCCAGTCCGATTTTTCGGCCGCCAGGCTGCTGATCGTCGCCAATCACGAATCCTTTCTCGATGGCCTGCTGCTCGGCCTGTTTCTGCCGATCGACCCGGTTTTCGTGGTGCATACCGGCGTCGCCCGCAATTTCTGGTTCCGCCTGCTGCTGTCGCAGATCGACCACCTGGCGGTCGATCCGACCAGCCCGATGGCCATGAAGCGGGTCATCCGGCTGATTGAATCCGGTCGGCCGGTCGTCATCTTCCCGGAAGGGCGCATTACGCTCACCGGCTCCCTGATGAAGGTCTATGAAGGCCCGGCCTTCGTCGCCGCCAAGACCGGCGCGACGGTGATTCCGGTGCGCCTCGACGGGACTTCGCGCTCTTATTTCTCGCGCCTTTCCGGCAAATACCCGAAGGCGGTTTTTCCGAAAATCCGCCTGACGGTGCTGCCGGCGGTGCATTTCCCAATGCCCGAGGCGGCCACCGCCAAACTGCGCCGACACCGGGCTGGCGAGCAGATGCGCAAACTGATGCAGGAGATGATCTTCGCCTCGCGCCCGCAGCAAACGCTCTACTCCGCATTGTGCGACGCGGCCGAGATTTTCGGCGGCCGCCGCCGGCCGCTCGAAGATGTCAAACAGATCGAATATTCCTACACCGACCTGCTGAAAATGGCCCTGATCCTCGGTCGCCAGGTCGAACGGCTGACCCGGCCGGACGAAAAGGTTGGCCTGCTGCTGCCCAATCTGGTGCCGACCCTCGGCCTGATTTTCGGCCTTTGCGCCCGCCGCCGCGTGCCGGCCATGCTCAACTACACCGCCGGCGTCGATGCCATGCAGGCCGCCTGCGTGGCCGCCGAGGTGAACATCATCGTCACGTCGCGCGTTTTCGTCGCCCAGGCCAAGCTCGGCGACAAGCTGGCCGGGCTGACCGGGGTGACCGTGCATTATCTGGAGGACATCCGCGACCGCATCGGCCTCGGCGACAAGCTGTGGCTGATGCTGTGGGCCATCCGCTTCCCGCGCGCCGTTGAATTGCAAGCCTCGCCGGAAGACCCCGCCGTGGTGCTGTTCACCTCCGGCTCCGAAGGCAAGCCCAAGGGCGTGGTGTTGCCGCACCGGGCGATTCTCGCCAACATCGCGCAGATTCGGGCAGTGATCGATTTTTCGGTTGATGACAAGGTGCTCAACGCCCTGCCCATCTTCCATTCCTTCGGCCTCACCGCCGGCGCGCTGCTGCCCGTTTTGACGGGTGCGAGCCTCTTTCTCTACCCCTCGCCGCTGCATTACCGGATCATTCCCGAACTCGCTTACGACCGTTCCTGCACCGTGCTCTTCGGCACCTCCACCTTCCTCGGCAACTACGCCCGCTTTGCCCACCCCTACGATTTCTACCGCCTGCGCTATGTCGTCGCCGGAGCGGAAAAATTATCGGAGGCCGTGCGCGGCGAATGGTTCGAGAAATTCGGCGTGCGCATCTTCGAGGGCTACGGGGCGACCGAAACCGCGCCCGTGCTGGCCGTCAATACGCCGATGGCCTACCGCACCGGCACCGTCGGCAACCTGCTGCCGGGCATCGAACACCGCCTGGTTCCCGTACCGGGCATCGACCAGGGCGGCATCCTGCACGTCAAGGGGCCGAACGTCATGGCCGGCTACCTCAAGGCCGACCAGCCGGGCCTGCTGCAACCGCCGTCCTCGGCGGTCGGCGAAGGCTGGTACGAAACCGGCGACGTGGTCGACATCGACGCTGACGGCTTCGTCAGGATCATCGGCCGGGTCAAACGCTTCGCCAAGATCGCCGGCGAAATGGTCAGCCTCGAAGTCGTTGAAAAACTGGCCGTCGCCTGCTCGCCGGCCCAGACCCACGCCGCCTCCAGCCAGCCTGATGCGGCCAAGGGCGAGGCGCTGGTGCTATTCACCACCGACCCGCTGCTTACCCGCGAACTGCTCGCCCTCAAGGCGCGTGAACTCGGCCTGCCGGAACTGGCCGTGCCGAGGAAGATTCAGAAGGTCGACGCCCTGCCGCTGCTGGGTACCGGCAAGATCGACTACGTGACCTTGAAACAGATGGCGGAGGCAGCGTGATGATGATCGAGAGACAGCGTCGCCGCTTCTTCTCCCTGCTCGCCGGCAGCGCGGCGCTGGCGGCGGCTGGCGCGGTTGGCTGGCGCCTGACCCGGCCGGCCCTCATCAACCCTTGCCGGGCGGCGATTCCGGTTGCCTTGCTCGATAGTCCGTGGCTGCAACAGGCGTGGGCGGGCATCGATCCGGCGCAGTTGTGGGATTGCCATGTGCATCTGGCCGGCATCGGCGATGGCGGCAGCGGCATCGAGGTCGGGCCGCAGCTTTCTTCGCTGTTGCACCCGGTGCATTACGCCCAGCGGCTGTTTTACATGAACGCCGGTTGCGCCCACGATGCGCCGGGGGCCGTCGATGCCGCCTATGTGGCGCGGCTGCTCAATCTGTGCGAGGCGATGCCGACGGGTTTCAAGGTTCTGCTTCTGGCCTTCGCGCGCTTTCATGACGATGACGGGGAGATGCATTCCGAGCATTCCGCTTTTTATGTGCCGAATGCCTGGGCGGCCAGGATGGCGCGGGAATTTCCCGGCCATTTTGAATGGGCGGCGTCGCTGCATCCTTATTCTGCGACGGCAGTCGACGAGTTGCAGCAGGCCATCGCCGACGGCGCGCGCGCCGTCAAGTGGCTGCCGGCGGCGCAGGGGATGGACCCGGCCGATGCCCGATGCGATCCCTTTTATCGTGTGCTCGCCGCCGCCGATACGCCGCTGATCGTCCATTGCGGCGAGGAGAAGGCGGTCAAGGGCGGCAACACGGAGGCGCTCGGCAATCCGCTGCGGCTGCGCCGGGCGCTCGATGCCGGGGTCAGGGTGGTGGTCGCCCATTGCGCCACGATCGGCAAGGATCTCGATGACGATGGCAAGCTCCGCCCGAGCTTCGATCTCTTTCTCAAGCTGATGGCCGAGCCGCGCGCCCAGGGGCTGCTGTACGGCGACATCTCGGCCATCGCGCTGCGCAACCGCAAGGCCGC
>WQUQ01000134.1 GCA_009782025.1 Desulfobulbus sp.
TGACTCGGGGCCGGGGTCGCATTATTGCGGGCCGGCGGCGGCGTCACCTGGCGCTTCATTCCGGACGAGCCGCCACCGCCGAGACGTCTGGCCTCGGCGTCGTCGATGTTGATGGTCAAGCCGATTACCAGCGCGGCGGCCAGGGCGAGAAATTTGTTCATGAATGACGCTCCTTCTATAGAACCGACCGTTAAGTATTGATATTTCCGCCGTCATTGCGAGGGGCAAAGCCCCGTGGCAATCCAAGCAGCGGTCTGGATTGCCACGGCACTACGTGCCTCGCAATGACGATGGATTCTGAACGCATCATCCAATACTTAATGGCCTGGTGAATAACGCTGCAAAAAACTTCAATCAACCCACCCAGCGCCGCGCGTTGCGGAACAGGCGCAGCCACGGCGAATCCTCGCCCCAGCCTTGCGGATGCCAGGACATCTGCACGCTGCGGAAGACGCGCTCCGGGTGCGGCATCATGATGGTGAAGCGGCCGTCGGCGGTGGTCACGGCGGTGAGGCCGCCGGGCGAGCCGTTCGGGTTGTAGGGGTAGGTCTCGCTCGGCTGGCCCTTGTTGTCGATGTAGCGCAGCGCCGCCAGGCATTTGGCCGCGTCGCCCGCCGGCTCGAACACCGCCCGGCCCTCGCCGTGCGAGACGACGATGGGAATGTGCGAGCCGGCCATGCCGGCGAAGAAGATCGACGGCGAATCGAGCACCTCGGTCATCACGAAACGCGCCTCGAACTGCTCGACCGCGTTACGGCGGAAGGCCGGCCAATGCTCGGCGCCGGGAATCAGCGACTTGAGCGCGCTCATCATCTGGCAGCCGTTGCAGACGCCGAGCGCGAAAGTGTCCGGGCGGTTGAAGAAGGCGGCGAATTGGTCGCGGCAGCCGTCGTGCATCAGGATGCTCCTGGCCCAGCCCTGGCCGGCGCCAAGCACGTCGCCGTAGGAGAAACCGCCGCAGGCGACCAAACCCTTGAAATCATCGAGGCCGACGCGGCCGGCCAGGATGTCGCTCATGTGGACATCGACGGCGGCAAAGCCGGCGCGGTCGAAGGCGGCGGCCATCTCATACTGGCTGTTGACGCCCTGTTCGCGCAGGATGGCGATGCGCGGGCGGCTGCCCCGGTGCATGGCGGTGAAATCGTCCTGCGGGTCGAAAGTCAGCTTCGGCGTCAGGCCGGGGTCGGCGGTGTCGAGGATGCGGTCGTATTCCTGCTGGGCGCAGATGGGGTTGTCGCGCCGGGTCTGCATCCGGTAGCTGGTTTCCGACCAGGCGCGTTGCAGGTCGACGCGTTTTTCGCGCAGCAGCTTTCTGGCATTGCGGATGACGCGAATTTCATCCCACTCATTCAAGTAGCCGACGAAATGGTAGGGCACGCGCAGGGCGCGCAGCACCGAGGTCACTTTTTCGCGCTCGCTGCGGCGAATCTGGATCAGCGCGCCGAGTTCCTCGTTGAACAGCGCCCGCACGCAGGTCTCGAAATCGCGCCCGGCCAGCAGGTCGGGGCGTTTTTCGGAACCGTCGATGTCGCCGGCCAGCGGGTCGTAGCACAGGCCGTCGAGATCGAGCGTGACGCCGCAGCGGCTGGCGAAAGCCATTTCCGCCGCCGCCACGAACAGACCGCCGTCGGAACGGTCGTGGTAGGCCAGCAGCAAGCCGTCGCGGTTGAGCTTTTGCACCGCGTCGAACAGGCCCTTCAAGCGGGCGGGGTCATCCACATCCGGCGCATCGGAGCCGGTGGCGCTATACACCTGGGCCAGCGCCGAGCCGCCGAGACGATTTTTACCCAGATCGAGCAGCAGAATCTCGGTTTCGCCCTGATCCCGCGCCAGCAGCGGCGTCAGCGTCCGCCGCGCGTCGTCCACGGCGGCGAAGGCGGTGACGATCAAGGAAAGCGGCGACACCACCTGTTTCTGTTCGCTGCCATCTTCCCAGGCGGTGCGCATGGACAGCGAATCCTTGCCGACCGGAATCGAGATGCCGAGCCGCTTGCACAATTCGGCAACGGCCTCGACGGTGGCGTACAGCCGGGCATCCTCGCCCGGCGCGCCGCAGGCCGCCATCCAGTTGGCCGAGAGCTTGACCCGGCCGAGATCGCCGACATCGGCGGCGGCCAGATTGGTCAGCGCTTCGCCGATGGCCATGCGGCCCGAAGCCGGCGCGTCGAGCACGGCGAGCGGCGTGCGCTCGCCCATGGCGAAGGCTTCGCCGAGATAGCCCTGGAAGCTCATCGTGGTCACCGCCACGTCGGCGACCGGAACCTGCCAGGGGCCGACCATCTGGTCGCGGGCAGTCATGCCGCCGACCGAGCGGTCGCCGATGGCAATCAGGAAGGTCTTGTCGGCGATGGCTGGCAGGCGCAGCAGGCGATAGGCGGCATCCTTCAATTCGACCGAGGCGGCGGCGAAAGGCACGACGCTCGCCGACCGCGCCGCCGCGTCGCGCGTCATGCGCGGCGGCTTGCCGAGCAGCGCCGCCATTTCCATATCCACCGGATTGACGCCGAAATGGGCGTCGGTGACGATCAGGCGGCCATCGCCCGTCGCCTCGCCGACCACCGCGAACGGGCAGCGTTCGCGCGCGCACAGCGCCTGAAATTCGCCGATGCGCTGGGGCGGCAGGGCCAGCACGTAACGCTCCTGCGCTTCGTTGGACCAGATTTCAGCCGGCGACATGCCGGGTTCGAGGATCGGCACTTGACGCAATTCAAAGCGCGCGCCGACGCCGCCGGAATGGGCCAGTTCCGGCAAGGCGTTGGAAACGCCGCCGGCGCCGACATCGTGAATGGACAGGATGGGATTGTCGGCCCCCATCTGCCAGCAGCGGTCGATGACCTCCTGCGCGCGCCGCTGGATCTCCGGGTTGCCGCGCTGCACCGAGGCGAAATCGAGATCCTCGGCATTGATCCCGGCGGTCATCGAGGAGGCCGCGCCGCCGCCCAGGCCGATCAGCATGCCGGGGCCGCCCAGTTGCACGAACAGCGTGCCGACCGGAAAAGTCTCGGCCTTGAACGACTGCCCGGCCTGAATATTGCCCAGGCCGCCGGCGATCATGATCGGCTTGTGGTAGCCGCGCACGACGCTGGCGACCTCCTGCTCGTAGGTGCGGAAATAGCCGGTCAGATTGGGGCGGCCAAATTCATTGTTGAAGGCCGCCGCGCCGATCGGCCCCTCGATCATGATGTCCAGCGCCGAGGCGATGCGCGCGGGCCGGCCATAGGTCTTTTCCCACGGCTGCGGCGCGTCGGGAATATTCAGGTTGGAAACCGAGAAACCGCACAGCCCGGCCTTGGGCCTGGAACCCTTGCCGGTCGCCCCTTCGTCGCGGATCTCGCCGCCGCTGCCCGTCGCCGCGCCGGGAAAAGGCGAAATCGCCGTCGGATGATTGTGCGTCTCGACCTTGGTCAGAATGTGGGTCAGTTCCTCCCGGTAAGCGTAAGCGCCATCCGCGCCCGGATAGAAGCGCGCAACCGCCGCGCCCTCGATGATCGAGGCATTGTCGGCATAAGCCATCACCGTGCCCTGCGGATGCTTCTCATGCGTCTCGCGGATCATGCCGAACAGCGTCTTGTCCTTTGCCTTGCCGTCGATCACCCACGAGGCGTTGAAAATCTTGTGCCGGCAATGCTCGGAATTGGCCTGGGCGAACATCATCAATTCGACATCCGTCGGATTGCGGCCCGCCCGGGTGAAAATGTCATCCAGATAATCGATCTCGTCCCCGGACAAGGCCAGACCCAGCGCAACATTGGCTTCGACCAGCGCCGCCCTGCCCGCTGTTTTGTCACCTCCCAGCAGATCGACCGTCGCCAGCGGCTGCGGCTGAAAATGATGAAACAACTCAGCCGCCTGCGCGAAACCGCCGAGCACCGATTCGGTCATGCGGTCATGCAGCAGCGCGGCGACAGACCTCCGCTCATCGCCAGTCAGCGCCCTGCCCTTCCTGACCCCGACATGAAAGGCGACAACCCGCTCGATGCGCTCGATGGCCGGCTCCAGATCGCAATTGAACGCAATGTCGGTCGCCTTCGACGACCACGGCGAAATGGTGCCGAGGCGCGGCGTAACCAGGAACAATTCTCCCTGCTCCGCACCGGCTGGCCGCTCCTCCAGCAACTGCCCCAGCTTGGCCCGTTCGTCGGCGCTCAGGACGCGCCTCACCGCCACCACATGCCAGTAATCGGCGGTGACGGCTTCAATCTCCGCCACCGCCGCGACCAGGCGAGCTTGCAGGCGTTGTAGACGAAAGGCGGAAAAAGCGGCATCGCCTTTGAGGCAAAGAATGTCGGCCATGGATAGCTCGGGTCTGGGCGGAAGAGCATCATTGTACCCGAGCGCCAGAGCGGCCTCATGGCATCCGCCTCAGGCATCCACCTCATGGCATCCGTTACACTGCTCCATTCGCCATGCCGAAAAGGCCGACGCCGTATGACATCCATCATAAAAATTTCCCGCCTGACCTTTGACTATCCCGGCCAGCGCGCCCTGGACGATGTGAGTCTTGAGGTTGAAGCGGGCAGCGTGACCGCGCTGGTGGGGCCGAATGGCGCCGGCAAGACGACGCTGATGCGCTGCATCGCCGGGCTGGAAACGCCGCTGGCGGGCAGCATCGAAGTGGCGGGCATGAACGTGATCGAACAGCCGCGCGCCGTGCATCGCAGCATGGGGTATCTGTCCGATTTCTTCGGCCTCTATCAGGAATTGACCGTCGCCCGCTGCCTCGAATATGCCGCCGCCGCGCAAGGCTTGCCGGAGGCGGCAATCCGGGAAGCCATCAGCGACACCGCGCAGCGCCTGCAACTGAGCGACCGGCTGGGGCAAACCAGCGGCAGCCTGTCGCGCGGCTTGCGTCAGCGCGTGGCGATCGGGCAGGCCATCATCCATCGGCCCAGGGTATTGCTGCTCGACGAGCCAGCTTCCGGCCTCGATCCCGAGGCGCGCAGCCAGTTGGCCGCCCTGTTCCGCCACTTGCAGGCTGATGGCATGACGCTGCTGGTCTCCTCGCACATCCTGGCCGAGCTTGACGAATATTCCACACACATGCTGGCGCTGCGCGCTGGCCGCGTGCTGGAGAGCCGGGCGCTGCAAACTGCCGCCCGCGCCGATGCGGCGCGCACCCTGCAACTGCAACTGGCCGCGCCCGACGCGCGCCTGGCCGATTGGCTGGCCGCGCAACCCGGCGTCGCCGGCAAAAATGTCGCGGGCGATTTCGCCGAAATCGCCTTTCAGGGCGACGCCGCAGCACAAGCCGTCTTGCTGTCCGCGCTGGTGCACGCCGGGTTCGCCGTCATCCGCTTCACGGAACATCAGGAAAATCTGCAACAGTCCTATCTGCGCTCGGTCGCCGCCCATCTGGAGAAAATGCAAT
>WQUQ01000135.1 GCA_009782025.1 Desulfobulbus sp.
AAGTAGTAGCAGAAGGCCATGCCGAGCAGGAACAGCAGGCTGCTGGCAACGATCAGCGGCAGGCCGAGGCGGCGCTCGTGGGCATACAGGCCGGGGGCGACGAAAGACCAGACCTGGTAGAGGATGAACGGCAAGGCGACGAGAAAAGCCACCATTGCCGTCACCTTGAGCGGCACCATGAACGGCGTGATGACGCCGATGGCGACCATCTTGGCGCCCGCCGGCAAGGCCGCCGTCAACGGCGCGGCGAGAAAATCGTAGATCCGGGCCGGGCCGGGATAGAGACACAGCGCGCCGAATGCCACGCCAACAGCAATCAGGCTGCGCAACAAGCGTTCACGCAACTCGACGAGGTGGGAGATGAAGGATTCTTCGGCGGGATTCGCCTGGGGATCGCTCATGCGGCGGGTTTTTCGGGTTTTTCTGACCGATCGGCCGCCGCCGGGGCGACGGCCGCCTGCTTGAGCGTTTCGATCTCGCCGATGGGGCCTTGCAAGCGCGCCTCGACCTCACTGCGGGCGGTTTCGAATTCGCCCCGAGCCGCGTCGAATTCCTGGCGCACCGAATTCTCGATGCCCTTGGCCGAATCGGCGAACTCCGCTTGCAGTTTCTTCAATTCCTCAAGCTGCATCTCGCGGTTGATGTCGGCCTTGACATCATTGACGTAACGCCGGGCGCGGCCGAGCAGATGGCCGGCCGTGCGGGCAACCCGCGGCAGGCGCTCAGGCCCGATGACGATCAGCGCGACGACGCCAATCACCATCAGTTCGGAAAAGCCGATGTCAAACATGCTCGGACGACCGGGCCATTTCAGGCGGTCTGGGTCAGCCAGCGGGTGATGCCGGCGGGAGCGCCGGCGGCGTCGGCGAAATCGACCAGTTGCCAGGCGTCCCGGGTGTTCAGCAGTTCGCGGGCGAGCAGGTTGTTCAGCGCGTGGCCGCCCTTGTGCGAGGCATAGGCGGCGAGCAGCGGGTGGCCGACCAGGTAGAGGTCGCCGATGGCGTCGAGAATCTTGTGTTTGACGAATTCGTCGCCGTAGCGCAGGCCGTCCTGGTTGAGGACGCGGAATTCGTCGAGAACGATGGCGTTTTCCAGGCCACCGCCGAGCGCCAGACCGTTTTCGCGCAGGGTCTCGACTTCCTGCATGAAGCCGAAGGTGCGGGCGCGGGCGACTTCGCGGGTGTAGGACTGTTCGGCGAAGTCGATTTCGGCGCGCTGGGCCGACTTGTCGATGGCCGGATGATTGAAGACGATGGAGAAGGCCAGCCGGTAGCCGTCATAGGGCGTGAAACGCGCCCACTTGTCGCCATCGCGGACTTCGACGGGGCGGGTGACGCGGATGAATTTCTTGGCGGCGTTCTGCTCCTCGATGCCGGCGGACTGGATCAGGAACACGAAAGGCGCGGCCGAGCCATCGAGGATGGGCACTTCCGGCGCATCGAGGTCGACCCAGGCGTTGTCGATGCCAAGCCCGGCGAAGGCGGACATCAGGTGCTCGATGGTGCCGATCTTGACGCCGTCTTTTTCGAGGCAGGAGCACATGCGCGTGTCGCCGACCAGGAAGGCGGCGGCGGGAATGTCGACCGGTTGCGGCAGATCGGTGCGGCGAAAGGCGATGCCGGTATTCGGGGCGGCCGGGCGCAGGGCCATGTTGACCTTGACGCCGCCGTGCAGGCCAACGCCGGAGGCGCGGATCACGGTTTTCAACGTGCGTTGCTTGAGCATGTCAAGTATTTGAATCGGTTGGGGAAACGCAGCATTGTACCACAATGCCGCGCTGCCCTTTTTCAGAGAATGCCAGCCACCATCAATCCGCCTGTTTACGCAGGAAGGCCGGGATGTCGTAGCGATCGACGCCGCTGTTGGCCAGCGCCTCGACGGTGACGTTGCGTGGCTTGCGGATGACGGCTGGCACGTCGGCGAGGTGGCCATAGTCGATGGCCGCGCCGCCGCCGAAAGCAGCGACGGCATCATGGGTGCCGGTCGCCTGCGCCGCCGGCGCGCTGATGACCTCGAAAGCCTGCCGTTTGGCGGCGGCCTGGCCGAGGCCGGTGGCAACCACGGTGACGCGCAGGGCGTCGCCCATCAACTCGTCGTAGACGGCGCCGAAGATGATGTGGGCGTCGTCGGCGGCGAAGGTCTTGACGGTGTTCATCACCTCGTTGACTTCCTTCATCTTCAGGTTGCCCTTGGCGGCGGTGATATTGACCAGCACGCCGCGCGCGCCGGAGAGATTGACGCCTTCGAGCAGCGGCGAGGCGACGGCCTGCTCGGCGGCGATGCGGGCGCGGTCGATGCCGGAGGCGACGGCCGAACCCATCATGGCGCGTCCCATTTCGCCCATCACCGTGCGCACGTCCTCGAAGTCGACGTTGACCAGACCGGGGTAGGTGATGATTTCGGCGATGCCGCCGACCGCGTTCTTCAGCACGTCGTCGGCGGCCTTGAAGCAGTCGTCGACGTCGGCGTCGTCGCCCATGACCTCCATCAGCTTGTCGTTGAGGATGACGATCAGCGAATCGACGTGCTTGGCAAATTCGACGATGCCGGCCTCGGCGGCTTTCATGCGCTTGCCGCCTTCAAACGAGAACGGCTTGGTGACGACGCCGACGGTCAGAATGCCCATTTCACGGGCGATTTCGGCCACCACCGGGGCAGCGCCGGTGCCGGTGCCGCCGCCCATGCCGGCGGTGATGAAGGCCATGTGCGCGCCTTCGAGGCAGGCGCGGATATGGTCGCGGTGCGCCTGCGCGGCTTCCTGGCCTTTTTCCGGCTTGGCCCCGGCGCCCAGACCGCTTTTGCCGAGCGCCAGCTTGGTCGACGCGGCATTGCGCGACAACGCCTGGGCATCGGTATTGGCGGCGATGAATTCAACGCCGTTGACCCCTTCGCGGATCATGTGCTCGATGGCGTTGCCGCCGGCGCCGCCGACGCCGAACACCTTGATGATGGTGCCCGCTTCTTCTTTTTCAATAATTTCAAACATGACTACCTCCTCTGAAAAAATGGTTCAAATGCGCATCAAAAATTTTTCGCCAGCCACGACTTCACGTTTTGAAAAACGTCGCTGAGGCCCTGCTTTTCCTGGATTTTCTGGCCGCGCTTGCGCTGCGCCTGGGCTTCGAGCAAGAGGCCGCAGGCGGTGGAAAAACGCGGGCTTTGCACCACGTCGGCCAGGCTGCCGGTGTATTTCGGGTTGCCCAGACGCACCGGCATGTGAAAAATCTCCTCGCCCAGTTCGACCATGCCCGGCATCACGCTGGCGCCGCCGGTCAGCACGATGCCGGAGGAGAGCACCTCCTCGAAACCGGCGCGGCGCAGCTCGTTCTGGATCAGTTCAAAGAGTTCCTCGACGCGCGGCTGAATCACGTCGGCCAGCGCCTTTTTCGACAGCTTGCGGCTCGGCCGGTCGTCGACGCCGGCCACGTCGATGTCGGCCGCGACATCGGCCAGTTGCGACAGGGCGCAGCCATACTTGCACTTGATGTCCTCGGCCTCGCGCGTCGGCGTGCGCAGAGCCATGGCGATGTCGTTGGTGACCTGGTCGCCGGCAATGGGAATGACCGAGGTATGGCGGATCGCCCCCTGCGTCCACACGGCGAGGTCGGTGGTGCCGCCGCCGATGTCGACCAGGCAGACGCCGAGATCCTTCTCATCCTCGGAGAGCACGGCGTAACTGGAAGCCAGCGGCTGCAACACCAGATCATTGACCTCCAGGCCGCAGCGGCGTACGCACTTGACGATGTTCTGGGCCGCCGAGATGGCCCCGGTGACGATGTGCGTCTTGACTTCCAGACGCATGCCGCTCATGCCGATGGGTTCGCGGATGCCGTCCTGGCCGTCGATGACGAATTCCTGGGTGAGGATGTGCAAAATCTCCTGATCGGCCGGAATCGGCATCGCCTTGGCCGTCTCGATGACGCGCTCGATGTCGGCCTGGGTCACTTCCTTGTCCTTGATCGCCACCATGCCATTGGAATTGAAGCTCCTGATGTGGCTGCCGGCGATGCCGGTATAGACGTCGCGCACCTTGCAGTCGGCCATCAGTTCGACCTCCTGAATGACCCGGCTGATGGTGTGCACGGTCTCCTCGATGTTGACCACGACGCCCTTCTTCAGCCCGCGCGAATCCTGCGACCCCATGCCGATGACGTTGAGCTTGCCCTCGGCGTCGATCTCGGCGACCAGCGCGACGATTTTCGACGTGCCGATGTCGAGTCCGACGATCATGTCCTTGTTATCCCTGCTCATGGTTTTGTTCCCTTCCCCGCGCCCGCCAGACGCATGGCGAAACCGTTCGGATACCGTAAATCAATCATTTCTGGACGCCTCGCCAAGGGGCCGACGACCTGCGGCCAGACCTCGATGAAACGCTGCAAACGCGCGCTCACCGACGCTTTCGGCTGTTCGCGGCCCATTCTCAACGTCAGGCCGCTGGCCAGCTTCAACTGCCAGGCCAGGCGCGGCGTCAGCAACACCTGCGCCGGCTGCTCGCCGACCGCCGCGAACCGGGCGGACAGTTCGCCATGGAAGGCCAGCACTTCCGACGCCGTGCCCGGCGGCCCGTAGAGCAACGGCAAGGCCGCCAGCCGTTCCGGGGCGGCCACAGCGGCGAACACCTCGCCGTAGCGATTGACCAGTTCGTTCTTGCCCTCGCCCCAGCGCGCCACGGCCTGCTGTTCCTCGATCCGCACTTCCAGACCGGCCGGCCAGACTCGCCGCACCTGCGCCTGGCGCACCCAGGGCAGGCGCTCCAGCGCACCGCGCGCGGCTTCCAGATTGATGCTGAAGAAATTGCCCTTGAGCGCCGGCCGCAGCACCTGCTCGACTTCCTCGCGCCGGGTATTGACCAGCGGCTCGGCGAAATCCACCCGTTTCACCGGCCAGGCCGGCACGCGCGCCACCCAGACGAGCGCCGCCGCCAGCACGGCCGCGACCGCCGCCAGCAACAGCAGGTCGGCCAGCGCGTTGAGCAAGTGGGGCTTGTTCCACATTCATCGTCTCAATGGTTCGCGGCCAGTTCGAGGACGCGGCGCACCAGGGCCGGATAGTCCAGACCGGCAACGCGGGCGGCCATCGGCACCAGGGAGTGATCGGTCATACCCGGCGCGGTATTCACTTCCAGGAAAAAGTGGCGACCGGCCTCGTCCAGCAGAAAATCGACCCGGCCCCAGCCGCGCCCGCCGATCAGGCGGAAGGCTTCCAGCGCCTGCTGACGGATCTCCTCCTCGCGCGCCGCTGGCAAGCCGCAGGGGCAGAGGTAGCGCGTGTCGTCGCGGTGATATTTGGCCTCGTAGTCGTACCACTCGGTCGCCGGCTCGATCTTGATGATCGGCAGGGCCTCGTCGCCGACGATGCC
>WQUQ01000136.1 GCA_009782025.1 Desulfobulbus sp.
GGACTAAGGACGCGTCGTTTAGGCGACGCGTATCCGGACTTTCAGTCCGTGATACCAACCCACCGGCTTTAGCCGGTGGTTGTTGAGTGCCGAATCAATAATACGATTGCCATGTCGATACACAAGCGCTTTGGCTACCGCAGAAATGGGCCGCTTTCGCCTCGTGGCCGCTCCGGCTGGCCGTCGGGTAAAATGCCGCATGATTTCCAACAAGCAAGCGCCGCCGCTGTTCGGCTACCGCAAGTTCTGGGCGCATCGCTTCGGCTCCGCGCCTTTTCTGCCGATGTCCCGGCGCGAGATGGAGGCGCTCGGCTGGGATTCCTGCGACATCATCCTGGTCACCGGCGACGCCTATGTCGATCATCCCAGTTTCGGCATGGCTCTGATTGGCCGGTTGCTGGAAGCGCAGGGGTTCCGCGTCGGCATCATCAGTCAGCCGGACTGGAATTCGGCGGCGGATTTCAAGCGCCTGGGCAAGCCGAATCTGTTTTTTGGCGTGACTGCCGGCAATATGGATTCGATGGTCAACCGCTATACGTCCGAGCGCAAGATTCGTTCCGATGACGCCTACACGCCCAACGCCGAGCCGAACCGACGGCCGGATCGCGCCGTCACGGTGTATGCCCAGCGTTGCCGCGAGGCTTTCCCCGGCGCGGCGGTGGTGATCGGCTCGATCGAGGCCAGCCTGCGCCGCATCGCGCATTACGATTACTGGTCGGACAAGGTGCGGCGTTCGGCGCTGCCCGATGCCAAGGCCGATTTGCTGATTTTCGGCAATGCCGAGCGGGCCATCGTCGAACTGGCTCATCGCCTGGCGCGCGGCGAGAAGATCGGCGATATCCGCGACCTGCGCGGCACGGCCTTCATGGCGCCGCGCGACTGGCTGCCTTCTGGCGAATGGGAAGAGATCGACTCGACCGAGGTCGATATGCCGGGGCCGCTGCTTCGGCATGCCGATCCCTACGCGCTGGCGGAGGGCAATTTGGCGACACCGGCGAGTGATGGCCCTCAGCCCATCCGCCTGCTGCCGCGTGAGCAGCGTCTGGCAGTCCGGCGCGAGCGTCGCGTCCATACGGTCATCCGCCTGCCGGCTTACGAGCAGGTGCGCGATGACCCCGTGCTCTATGCCCACGCCTCGCGCACCCTGCATCTCGAATCCAATCCCGGCAATGCCCGCGCCCTGCGCCAGGGGCACGGCGAGCGCGATGTCTGGCTGAATCCACCGCCGCTGCCGCTGACGAGCGAGGAACTCGACCGCGTCTATGAACTGCCCTACGCCCGCCGGCCACATCCGGCCTATGGCGACGCCAAGATTCCGGCCTGGGAGATGATCCGCTTTTCGGTCAACATCATGCGCGGTTGTTTCGGCGGCTGCACCTTCTGCTCCATCACCGAGCACGAGGGGCGCATCGTGCAGAGCCGTTCGGAAGATTCGGTGATCCGCGAAATCGAGGACATGCGCGACAAGACGCCGGGTTTTACCGGCGTCGTCTCCGACCTGGGCGGCCCGACCGCCAACATGTTCCATCTCAAATGCCGGGACGAGAAGATCGAGGCGGCCTGCCGGCGGCTCTCCTGCGTCTGGCCTGACATCTGCGAGAACATGGGCACCGATCATGCGGGCCTGATCTCGCTGTACCGCCGGGCGCGCTCGGTGCCGGGGGTGAAGAAGGTGCAGATCGGCTCCGGCCTGCGCTACGACCTGGCCGTGCGCTCGCCGGAATACATCCGGGAACTGGTCACGCACCATGTCGGCGGCTACCTCAAAATCGCGCCGGAGCATACCGAGGCCGGGCCGCTGGCAAAAATGATGAAGCCCGGCATCGCCGCCTACGACCGCTTCAAGCAATTGTTCGACCGCTTCTCGCGCGAGGCCGGCAAGGAGCAGTACCTGATTCCCTACTTCATCGCCGCGCACCCCGGCACCAGCGACGAGGACATGCTGAACCTCGCCCTGTGGCTGAAGAAAAACAATTTCCGCCTCGATCAGGTGCAGACCTTTTTGCCGACGCCGATGGCGCTGGCGACGACCATGTACCACAGCGAAAACAACCCGCTGAAGAAATTGCATCGGCAGGGCGGGGAAGTCGTCAACGCCGTGCGCAACGGCCGCCAGCGCAGGCTGCACAAGGCTTTCCTGCGCTATCACGACGCCGAAAACTGGCCGCTGCTGCGCGAAGCCCTGAAAGCCATGGGCCGCGCCGACCTGATCGGCAACGGCAAGAAACATCTGGTGCCGGCCTGGCAGCCGGCGGGGGTTGGGTCGGGCGACCGCCTGTGGGAGAGCGCACAGCCCGGCCGAAACCCTTCGCCAAATCGGCGTAACATCCGCGACAAATCCCTGATCGCTCCGCCTTCGCGGACACCGGGAAAACGAAAGCCCAAATGACATGGAAAACACGACCACCACCTACGACCAGATCGGCGGCGAAGCCACTGTCGCCAAGCTGAGTGACCGCTTCTATGCCTTGATGGACGCCGTGCCGCAATTCGCCGAACTGCGCGCCATGCATCCGCAAGACCTGCAAAACTCGCGCGACAAGCTGTTCATGTTCCTCTCCGGCTGGATGGGCGGCCCCGACCTGTTCGTCGAGAAATTCGGCCACCCCCGCCTGCGCGGACGACACATGCCCTTCGCCATCGGCATCCGCGAGCGCGATCAGTGGGTGGCGTGCATGCTGCTGGCAATGGAGGAGGTCGGCATCGACCCGGTGATCCGCGCCAAACTGCTGGAAAATTTCTTCAATACAGCGGATTTCATGCGCAACAAGGAAGGTTGAACTTTTGGCGCGCCACCCCGCAAATGTATAAATGTATGTCAGTGTCTTCAATCGAATCGAACCAATGAAAGCGTTTTTCCTGATTCTTTCCCTGCTCTGTAGTACGTCGGCCATTGCTTCCGCTGGGACGCAAACGCCCATCGGCGGCCGCTTGAGCGAGGCGACGCTGTACCAGATCGATGGCGGCACGAAAAAACTTTCCGCCTATCGCGGCAAACCGCTCATCATCAACATCTGGGCCAGTTGGTGTGGCCCGTGCCGCGCGGAAATGGCCTCGTTGAACCGGCTGGCGAAACGCTACCACGGCAAGCAATTCAATGTGATTGGCGTTTCCACCGACGATGACACGCAGGCGGCTGCCGCTTACGTCAAGAAAGCGAAACTCTCGTTTCCCGTTTATCTCGACAGCCGGGATTTTTTCATTGAGGACATGCTGGGCGCCAAGGCCATTCCGCTGACGGTGCTGGTATCGGCCGATGGCAAGGTGCTTGAGAAAGTGCACGGCGCGCAGGAATGGGATCAACCTGATGTCGTCAGGGCCATCGGCGAGACGTTTCGCACGCCGTTGCCGTAGTCACTCAAGCCGAAAAATACCCGGCTGAAAAGAAAAAACCGTTGAAATCATTGATTTCAACGGTTTTTGATGTTGGCGGAGTGGACGGGACTCGAACCCGCGACCCCCGGCGTGACAGGCCGGTATTCTAACCAACTGAACTACCACTCCAGTTTTACTGCGCAGTTTTACCACGAGACAAAAACCTTGGCGTCCCCACGGGGATTCGAACCCCGGTTACCGCCGTGAAAGGGCGGTGTCCTAGGCCTCTAGACGATGGGGACCCGGACGTTTCTTTCGCTCTTGTGGTGGAGGTAAGCGGGATCGAACCGCTGACCTCTTGCATGCCATGCAAGCGCTCTCCCAGCTGAGCTATACCCCCGCCGCCGCGAAAGAAGGCGCATTATAGAGAGCGTTCCGGCCCTTGTAAAGAGGATTGGGCGCTTTTCAGAGGTGTTTTTTCAGGATTGCGACAGCGCGTTCGCGACCGATCATTTCGACCAGCGCATCGACCGACGGCGCTTGCGCCTGACCGGTCAGGATCACGCGCAGCGGCATGGCCAGCTTGGGCATTTTCAGGCCGTGCCGGGTGATCGTTTCCTTGATGAGCGCGCCGATCGCCGGTGTTTCCCAGGCCACGCCGCCCAGCCCGGCGACGAAATCGGCCAGGGCCGGCAAGGCGTCTGCCGACAGGTGCTGGGCGAGCAGTTCCGGGTTGGGTGTGACGGCGGTATAAAATACCTCTACCGCATCGGCCAGGGTATTCAGCGTCTGGCAGCGATCGGCATAGAGCGCCACCGCCTTGGTCAGTTCGGGGCCGCTGCCGGTATCGACGCCGCGCGCCGCCAGTCGTGCGCCGACGCGAGCGGCCAGGTCGGCTGGCGGCAGTTGCTTCATGTAATGCTGGTTCAGCCACAGCAGTTTCTCGGTATTGAACTGCGCGGCCGAGGCGGTGATGTGGTCGAGATCGAACCATTCGATCAGTTGCTGGCGTGAGAATACTTCATCGTTGCCGTGCGACCAGCCCAGTCGCGCCAGGTAGTTGATGACTGCCTCCGGCAGAAAGCCGTCCTCGTCGTACTGCATCACCGACACGGCGCCGTGACGCTTGGAGAGCTTGGCGCCGTCATCGCCGAGAATCATCGACAGATGGGCGTACAGCGGCACTTCGGCGCCGAGCGCCTGCAAGATGTTGATCTGGCGCGGCGTGTTGTTGACGTGGTCATCGCCGCGAATGACATGGGTAATGCCCATGTCCCAATCGTCTACACAGACGCAGAAATTGTAGGTCGGCGTGCCGTCGGCGCGGGCGATGATGAGGTCATCGAGTTCGCCATTGGCGATTTCGATGCGGCCCTTGACCTGATCGTCCCAGGCGACGACGCCATCGCGCGGATTCTTGAAGCGGACCACCGGCGGCACATCGGCCGGCGCTGACGGCAGGGTTTTGCCGGCCTCCGGGCGCCAGCGACCATCGTAGCGCGGTTTTTCCTTGCGTGCTTCCTGCTCGGCGCGCAGGGCATCGAGTTCATCCTTGGTCGTGTAACAGTGATAAGCCGTACCGTTCGCCAGCATTTGCCGGGTCACTTCCTTGTAGCGATCCATGCGCTGCATCTGGTAGAACGGCCCCTCATCGTGCGCCAGTTCCAGCCAGGCCATGCCGTCAAGGATGGCCTGCACGGCCTCCGGCGTCGAGCGGGCGACATCGGTATCCTCGATGCGCAAGATGAAACAACCCCCGTGACGACGGGCATAAGCCCAGGAAAACAACGCGGTGCGAGCGCCGCCAATATGCAGATAACCGGTGGGACTGGGAGCGAAACGGGTACGAACGGGCTTCATGGATGGAGCGATCCTGACGAAAACAAAGTCCGCCATTCTAGCCGAGCCAGGTTCTAGCCGAGCCAGGTTCTAGCCGAGCCACAGGGCAATCGCACACGCAAATGTCGTAAACCCATTGAAAAAGGCGTTCACAGTCAAAGGGTTATGACGTGGGCTTGTAAACCGGGGTGAAACAAGGTTC
>WQUQ01000137.1 GCA_009782025.1 Desulfobulbus sp.
AGGTGGCATCGACCCGGCCGCTGTTCACCCGCACTTCGCCGCTGCGCAGGATGCGGTACAGGTGGCTTTTGGGGACGCCCTTGCAGTGGCGGATCAGGAAATTGTCGAGACGCTGGCCTTGCGTTTCGTCGCCGATCACCCAGTGAGTGACGGAATTGTTACCAGCAAACATCGTTTTCCAATATACTGCCCCCGTTTTACGTCTTGGTTTGCAAGAAATCCAGAACCGTCAGACCGTCCGCCCCGCATCGTTGCGCGGCTATCGTGCGGCAGGCTCGGAGATTTCACTTGTGCGACCGGCGCAAGCCAGACCAACGTAATTCGACTGGTCAAGTTCACTCACCAGAATAAAGTAGTGATGTTAATGGATTAGCCCGCTTCAAGCACGCACGGATCGCCCGTTGCAGGAATTTCCGGGCCGCACGGTCAATATCCGCGGCCCTTGTTTTGAACCAGCACATTCTCCCCCTCGCCGATGCCTTCTCTCATGACGCAAACCGGGAACTGAAACTGTCGCTGCCTGCATGGGCGTTTCGTTGCCGTGCGCAAAAGCGCGCGGGAGCCTCAATACAATGAAACGCATGCTCTTCAATGCGACACAGGCGGAAGAACTCCGTGTCGCCATTGTCGATGGTCAAAAACTGATCGATCTCGACATTGAATCCGCCGCCAAGGAACAACGCAAAAGCAACATCTACAAAGGCATCATCACCCGCGTCGAACCGTCGCTCGAAGCCTGCTTCGTCGATTACGGCGCCGAGCGCCACGGCTTTCTGCCGTTCAAGGAAATCTCCCGCGCCTATTTCCAACCGGGTGTCGAGGCCAGCAAGGCCAAGATCAACGAGGCGCTGAAAGAAGGCCAGGAACTCATTGTTCAGGTCGACAAGGATGAGCGCGGCAACAAAGGCGCGGCGCTGACCACCTACATCTCACTGGCGGGCCGCTACCTCGTGCTGATGCCGAACAATCCGCGCGGCGGCGGCGTCTCGCGCCGCGTCGACGGCGACGAGCGCACCGAACTGCGCGAGGTCATGGATCAGCTCGAAGTGCCCGGCGGCATGAGCCTGATTGCCCGCACCGCCGCCATCGGCCGCCAGGCCGAAGAATTGCAGTGGGATTTGAACTACCTGCTGCAACTGTGGGGCGCCATCGAAGGGGCGGCCAAACAGCAGAGCGGCGCTTTCCTGATCTATCTCGAAGGTTCGCTGGTCATCCGCGCCATCCGTGACTACTTCCAGCCGGATATTGGCGAGATCCTGATCGACACGGATGAAATCTACAACCAGGCGCGCACCTTCATGGATACGGTGATGCCGGGCAACGTCAATCGCGTCAAACGCTACCGCGACGACGTGCCGCTCTTTTCGCGCTTCCAGATCGAACACCAGATCGAAACCGCCTTCGCCCGCCAGGTCAACCTGCCCTCCGGCGGCGCCATCGTCATCGACCACACCGAGGCGCTGGTCGCCGTCGATGTGAACTCGGGCCGCGCCACCAAAGGCTCCGACATCGAGGAAACGGCCTTCAAGACCAATCTCGAAGCGGCCGAGGAACTGGCCCGCCAGTTGCGCCTGCGCGACCTGGGCGGCCTGATCGTCATCGACTTCATCGACATGGAAAGCAGCAAGAACCAGCGCGAAGTCGAAAACCGCCTGCGCGACGGCCTGCGCTTCGACCGCGCCCGCGTCCAGATGGGCAAGATCAGCCGTTTTGGCCTGATGGAACTGTCGCGCCAGCGGCTGCGCCCGGCGCTCGCCGAAACCAGCTACATCTCCTGCCCGCGCTGCACCGGCACCGGCCACATCCGCTCCACCGAATCGGCGGCCCTGCACATCCTGCGCATCCTCGAAGAAGAAGCGATGAAGGAAAACACCGGCGCAGTTCACGTGCAGATGCCGGTCGACGTCGCCACCTTCCTGCTCAACGAAAAGCGCCCGGACATCGCCGCCATCGAATTGCGGCACAAGGTCAACATTCTGCTGATCCCCAATGTCCATCTGGAGACGCCGGCCCACGCCATCACCCGCCTGCGCCACGAGGATCTGAACAACGACGATCCCCGCGAACCCTCCTACCGCATGGTCGACGCTCCGAACGAGGAAGCGATCAAGCTCGCCACCCAGCAAGAATTGGCCAAGCCCCGCCAGGAAGCCGTGGTCAAGGGCATCTCGCCGGAACAGCCGGCACCGGTGGTCAGCGAAAAGGCGGCCGCCGCCGCCGTCATTCCGACGCCGCAGGAAGGCGTCGGCCTGTTCGCCAGGATCGCCTCCTGGTTCCGCGGCAGCCCGAAACCGGTGGAACAGCCAGCGCCCGCCCCGGAGCCGGCGCGCAAACCGCGCCAGAGCCGCAACGAAAACCGGCGCGAACGCGGCGAAGGCCGGGGTGAAAATCGCAGCGACGGCCGCCGTGGCGGCCGCAACGGCAACCGCCGCGACGAGGAACGCGGCAGCCGTAATGAACGCAATGACCGCCCAGCCGAGCGCGCCCCGGCCGACGAGGCCGCCGCTGTTCCGACCGTCAGCGGCGAGCGCAAGGAACGCCGCCCGCGCGGTGAAAAACGCGAAAAAGCCGAACAACGGCCAGCGCCGGAAGCCGGCGAAAACCGCCTGCCGGTCGAAGCCGCCATCTCGCCCGCCCTGCCGCTCGCCAGCGCCGATACCCAGGAAGCTGCCAACGGCGAAGAAGGCGCCCGTCGGCGCGGCCGGCGCGGCGGTCGCGGCCGTGGCGAAGGGCGACGTCAGGAAGGCGAAACCGTCGCCGCCGAAGCGTCAACCGGTGTTGACGAAGCGGTAGCGCCCCTGCCCGACAGCGACGTCACCGCTCTGCTGGAAACCGCCGCCGAGCAGCCCGTTACCGTCATTCCGACGGAAACCGTGGCGTTTGAGCCGGCACAGCCCGAGGTCGTCGAACCGGTGCAAACGCTCCCCGCCGCCGAGCCGGCGGTCGAGATTGCGGCCGAGGAAATGCCGCCGCCCGCCGCCATCATCGTCGCCGAACCCGTGGCGGTCGTTGCCGAAGCCAGCGCGCCGGAGCCGGTTGCCGCCAGCGCGCCGATCGAGGTCGCCACAGCGGATCTGCAACAGACACTGGCCGACAGTGGCCTGGTTCTGATTCAGACCACGGCCGCCGCCGTCGCCCAGCCCGAACCGCCCGTTCGCCTCGGCCGGCCGCGCAAGGCCCATGCCGGTCAGGCCGCCGACGAACCGCTGATGATGGTTGAAACCCGGAAATAAGCCAGTGATCCGCTGACTTGCGGCTAATTCCATAAAAGGGGAACGTGTTCAACACGTTCCCCTTTTACCATCTGTCCGCTCTTGTCACGGCGCCAACATGCTGACCATCTATCAACTGAAATCGCGGTTCCAGGGGCTGCTCCGGCCGCTCACCCAAGCGCTCGCCCAAGCCAGCGTCACCGCCAATGCCGTGACCCTGTTTGCCCTGTTCGTCTCCTTGGCGCTGGGCGGTTTCCTGTTTCTTTTCGGCCCCGAGCAGCCGCGCTGGTTTTTGCTGCTGCCGCTGTGGATGTTCCTGCGCATGGCGCTGAATGCCATCGACGGCATGCTGGCCCGGGAATTCGGCCAGAAATCGGCGCTCGGCGCTTATCTCAACGAACTGTCCGACGTTTTTTCCGACGCCGCGCTGTACTTGCCTTTTGTCCTCATCGCGCCGCTCGGTTGGGGCAGCGTCGGCAGCGTCATCTTTCTGGCTGCCGTTTCCGAGATGGCCGGGGCGCTCGGCCCGATGATCGGCGCACCACGTCAATACGACGGCCCGCTGGGCAAGAGCGACCGCGCCTTTCTCTTCGGCGCGCTCGGCCTCTGGCTGGGTTTGGCCGGCAGTTTGCCGGGCTGGATTTTCTGGCTCTTTCCGGCCGCCGCCGTCGCCATCCTGCTCAATATCGTCAATCGCATCCGCAGCGGTCTGGAGGCCGCATCCCGATGACACTCCCGATGACACGTCCCGTTGAAGAGCATCACTTTTCCACGCATGACGGCGAATCCCTGTTCTACCGCCGCTGGCCCACAATCAGCCCGGAGCGGCGTGGCGCGGTGGTCATGTTCCATCGCGGTCACGAGCATGGCGGACGCATGGCGCATCTGGTCGATGAACTGAATCTGCCGGATTTCGATTTCTACGCCTGGGATGCCCGCGGCCACGGCCGCTCGCCCGGCCCGCGCGGTTATTCGCCGAGCTTCGCCCATTCGGTGCGCGACGTGCAGACCTTCGTCGAGCATCTGCGCACTGCCTGGGGCATCGCCGAAGAGGACATGGCGGTGCTTGCCCAGAGCGTCGGGGCGGTGCTCATCTCGACCTGGGCGCACGATTACGCGCCGCGCGTGCGCTGTCTGGCGCTGGCTTCGCCGGCTTTCAAGGTCAAGCTGTACGTGCCTTTCGCCCGGCCCGGCTTGAAATTGCAGCAAAAATTGCGCGGCAATTTCTTCGTCAATAGCTACGTCAAGTCAAAATTCCTGACCCATGACCCGGAGCGTCAGGCGTCTTACGACAGCGACCCGCTGATTACCCGGCCCATCTCGGTCAATATCCTTCTCGCCCTCTACGAAGCGGCGGAACGGATCGTCGCCGACGCCCAGGCCATCACCATCCCGACCCAGTTGCTCATTTCCGGCGCTGACTGGGTGGTGCACCACGGCCCGCAGCACGATTTTTTCGCCCGCCTGGGAACGACGGAGAAGGAAAAGCACGTTCTCGACGGCTTCTACCACGATACGTTCAGCGAAAAGGATCGCCAGCAAGCCGTCGACAAGGCTCGCGCTTTCATCCTGCGCCAGTTTGCCGCGCCCTGGTCGCGGCCCGATCTGCGCCAGGCGCACCGCCATGGGGCGACATTCGACGAAGCTCGGGAACTCGCCCGCCCGCTGTCGACGCTCAGCCCGAAAGGGCTTTATTGGGCGATCTACCGGGCCAACATGAAACTGGGCGGGCTACTGTCCCAAGGCGTCGCCCTTGGCCACGCCACCGGCTTCGATTCCGGCAGCACGCTCGACTACGTTTATCGTAATACGCCCGCCGGCCTCGGTCCCGTCGGCCGGGCCATCGACCGGCAATATCTGAACGCCATCGGCTGGAAAGGCATTCGCCAGCGCAAGGCGCATATCGAGGAACTGCTGCGCACGGCGCTGGAGCGCTTGCAGAATGAAGGACGTTCCCTGCGCGTTCTCGACATCGCCGCCGGTCATGGCCGTTACGTGCTCGAAGCCCTGGAAACCTGGCAAACTTCGGGCGGCCCGCGCCCCGAATCCATCCTGTTGCGCGATTTCAGCGAACTCAACGTGCGTCAGGGGCAGAGCCTGATCGCCGAAAAGGGCATGACCGACATCGCCCGTTTCGTCCAGGGCGACGCCTTCGACCGCGCCAGCATCGCCGCCGTGTCGCCCAGGCCGACCGTCGGCATCGTCTCCGGCCTCTACGAGCTATTCCCGGATAACGACGCCGTTGCCGCCTCGCTGGCCGGCATGGCCGACGCCATCGAACCCGGCGGCTATCTGATCTACACCGGGCAGCCCTGGCACCCGCAACTGGAATTGATCGCCCGCGCCCTGACCAGCCACCGGGGCGGCCAAGCCTGGGTCATGCGCCGCCGCACCCAGGCGGAAATGGATCAACTGGTGGCCGCCGCCGGTTTCGAGAAAATCGACCAGCGCATTGATGAATGGGGCATTTTCACCGTGTCTCTGGCGCGTCGCTTGGATAAAAACCTCGTCGAGAGTGGAGCGTTGGGGAGTCGAGAGTGACCCCCAGACACAACGCTCGACTCTCCACTCTCGACCCTCGATTTCCCAAAAACGAAAACGCCCGCTGGCTGCCCGCCGCCTTCGGGCGCGGCCTGCTCTGGCTGCTTTTTCTCGGGCCGTTTTTCTTTCTCAGCTACGGCTTCGCCAACCAGCAGGCCGCGCAAACAGCCGCCACCACCGGCGTCGGCAGCGTCGTTTTCGCCTGGGAGCGCGGTATTCCCTTCTGGCCGTGGACCATCATTCCCTACTGGTCGATCGACCTGCTCTATGGCCTCGCCTTTCTCTGCTGCCGCGACCAACGGGCGACCAACGGCCTCGGCTTGCGTCTGTTGAGCGCGCAGGTCATCTGTATCATCTGCTTTCTGCTGTGGCCCTTGCATTTCAGCTTCGCGCGACCGCCGGTCGAGGGCGTTTCCGGCCTGTTGTTCAACGCGCTGGCGAATTTTGATCTGCCCTACAACCAGGCCCCCTCGCTGCATATTGCGCTGCTCGTCATCATCTGGCGGCAGTTCGCCGGGTTTGCCGCCGCCGGGTTTGCCACCCGTCCCGTGCGCTGGCTGATTCACGCCTGGGCCTTGCTGATCGGCCTGTCGGTGCTCACCACCTGGCAGCACCATTTCATCGACGTACCGACGGGATTTGCCGTCGGGCTGCTCTGCCTCTGGCTCTGGCCGGAGCAAGGCGGCACGCCTTTACGCCAGGCGGCGACGCGCCGTCCCGCGCTGGCCCTGCGCTATCTGTTTGGCGCGGCGCTGTTTTTCGCCGCCGCGCTGTTATCAGGTACAGCCCTGGGCGGCATCGGCCTCTTGCTGTGCTGGCCGGCGCTCGCGCTGACGCTGGCGACCTTCAACTACGCCTGGGCCGGCGCGGCAGGATTTCAGAAGCACGAGGGGCGGCACTCGCTGGCGGCGCGCTGGCTGTTCGCGCCCTACACACTGGCCGCCTGGATCAATTCGCGGCTGTGGACGCGGCGCAATCCCCAGCCCGACCGCATTGCCGGCGATGTCTGGCTCGGACGGCTGCCCACGACAAACGAATTCGCCGCCTGGGCCAAACAGCGCGGCGGCCAGGCGGCGCTGTTCGATCTGACCGCCGAACTGCCCGCCCCCCGCCTGCCGGCGGCTGCCCGCTACACCGGCCTGCCCTGCCTTGACCTGACGCCCGTGTCTGCCGCCAGCCTGGCGGACGCCGTGCGCCAATTGGCGGCGCTGCAACGCGCCCAGCCGGATGGCGCCATCTGGATCGCCTGCGCCCTCGGCGTATCGCGCAGCGCCAGCGTGGCGGCGGCCTGGCTGTGCGCCGCGCCGGAAAAAACGATAACCGTCCAGGAAGCCATCATGCAGCTTCAGTCGGCGCGCCCGCATGTCGTCCTTGGCGCGGAAAGCATCGCCTGCCTCGAAGCATTTCACCGGGGCCTCTTTCGCCATGAACATGCCCGCTGAATCCGCTCCCGACCGCGCCCTGGCTCTGCTCGGGCTGGCCCTGTGCGAGGCCGCCGGCCGCATCCATGCCTTGAGCCTTGCCTTGTTGTTGCTCAGCTTCGCTGTCGCCTGGCCTTTCTTGAGCGATACGACATTTGTCTGTCTGTTCAGCCTGGGTTTCGGGCTGGCGTGCGCTCAAGCCTGGCATGCCTGGCGACTCGCTTTTGACCGGCCCATCTTCGCTGCCTGGGCGCGATTGCCCGAGGAGGACTGCGCGCCGGCGCAGCGTGATTTCGATACGGCGCTGCACACGCTGCTGAAAAAAGATGCGCCGGCAGGCCGCGCCATGTCCGAGCGCGTCACGGCGACGCAGCATCTGCATGTGCGCCAGATGATCTCGGTGCTGGGGCAGGCATTGATATTCATCGCGCTACTGATTATTTTGTCCAGCCGCCAATAAAAAGGACAGCCCCTTTGATCGAGAAAATTCTCGCCGCCGTCATCTGCCATTTCGCCACGCTGCTGACCGGCGTTCGTGCCCGCTGGCTGGGCAGCCTGCCCGATGGCCGGGTGCGCGTTTATTACGCCAACCACCGCAGCCACGGCGATTTCGCGCTCATCTGGGCGACGCTCCCAAAGCGTATCCGGGAACGGACGCGGCCGGTGGCCGGGGCCGATTACTGGCTCAAGGGCCGCCTGCGCACCTATCTCATCAACCGGGTTCTGCGCGGCGTGCTGGTCGACCGCCAGGCGGGTCACACCGACCAGGCCGACAAACCCACCGGCGATCCCATCGCCGCCATGAGCGCGGCCCTGGCCGCCGGGGAATCGCTGATTCTCTTTCCCGAAGGCACGCGCAATCTGGGCGATGGCCTGCTGCCCTTCAAGAGCGGACTGTTCCACCTGGCCCGGACCAATCCGGCGGTCGAACTGATTCCCGTGTGGATCGAGAATCTTGGCCGAGCGATGCCCAAAGGTTCCCTGATTCCCCTGCCCTTGCTGTGCACACTCACCTTCGGCCCGGCCCTGACCTTACAAACCAGCGAGGACAAGGCCGCTTTCCTCGCCCGCGCCCGCCAGGCCCTGCTCGACCTCGCCCCGCCGGCCGATTGATCTCTCCAGCACCCTGCCCATGACCCCCACCGATACCCTGCTCATCCTCTTTGGCGGCATCTTCGCCGCCCTGGCCGTCGCCAGCCTGATCGGCGGCATGCTTCGCTGGCGGCTGCAAGCGGGCCAAGCGAGCGGCGTCGTCGATAACCTCAACGCCCGCATCAAAGCCTGGTGGTGGATGATCGGCGCGCTGGCGCTGGCTTTCTGGGGCGGCAAGGCAGGCGTCATCATGCTGTTCGCCTTCATTTCCTTTCAGGCCTTGCGCGAATTCATCTCGGCCACCCACACACGTCTGGGCGATCATCGCGCCCTGCTCTGGTGTTTTCTCTTTTTTCTGCCGCTGCAATATGGGCTGATCGCCATCGACTGGTACGGCCTCTTTTCCATCCTGATTCCGGTTTACGCCTTTCTGCTGCTGCCCATCTCCGCGACGCTCGGGGCCGACACCACCCGCTTTCTGGAACGCGCCGCCAAGGTGCAATGGGGGCTGATGATCTGCGTTTATTGCATTTCGCATGTGCCCGCCTTGCTGACGCTGGAAATTCCCGGTTTCGCCGGGCAGAACCTGCAACTCATCGTTTTTCTCGTGCTCACCGTGCAGTCGAGCGACGTCTTCCAATACGTGTGGGGAAAATTGTTCGGCAAACACAAGCTGTCGCCTGAAATTTCGCCCTCGAAAACCCTGGAGGGCCTGGTCGGCGGCGTACTGACCTCAACCGCCGTCGGCGCCGGGCTGTGGTGGATCACGCCCTTCAACCCCTGGCAGGCTGCGCTGGTGGCGCTGACCATCAACATGCTCGGCTTCTTCGGCGGCTTCGTGCTCTCGGCCATCAAGCGCGACCGCGGCCTCAAGGACTGGGGGGCGATGATCGAAGGCCACGGCGGCATGCTCGATCGCGTTGATTCGATCAGTTTCTCGGCGCCGATTTTCTTCCACATCGTGCGCTACTGGTGGGTGCCGTAATGGCCGGCGCGGACTGATGAAGCTGTTCCAGCCGATGACGCCACACAGTCCCCGCCGCGTGCTGTCGCTCATTCCGCCGATGACGCAACTCAATGCGCCCTACCCTTCCACCGCCTACCTGACCGGCTTTCTGCGCTCGCGGGGCATACACGCAACGCAACAGGACATCGCCCTGCAACTGGTGCTCGAACTGTTCTCGGTCGATGGACTGCGGGCGCTGCATGCGCAAGTCCAGAAGCTGCCGGCAAAAAAACGCTCGCCCAGCCTCGCCGCCTTCACCGGGCAGTTCGAGCGCTATCTGGCCGCCGTGACGCCAGCCATCGCCTTTTTGCAAGGGCGCGACCCCTCCATGGGCTATCGCATCGCCAGCCGCGCCTTCCTGCCCGAAGGCCCGCGTTTTGCCGCGCTCGACGTGTATATCGACGATGAAGGCGGCGACCCGCTGGCCTGGGCCTTTGGCCATCTCGGCATACAGGACCGGGCGCGGCATCTGGCGACGTTATTTCTCGACGATCTGGCCGATGTGCTGCGCGATGCCGCCGACCCTCGCTTTGAGTTCGTCCGCTATGCCGAATCGCTGGCCCTGAGCCAGCCGGGTTTCGAGCCGCTGGCTCAGGCGCTGGCCGCGCCGCCGACCTTGGTCGATGCCACGCTGGAAAAGCTGACCCTGGCCGCCATCGAAACTGAACAGCCCGATGTCGTGCTGCTCTCCGCGCCTTTCCCCGGCTCGGTCTATGCGGCCTTTCGCATGGCCCAGGCAATCAAGGCGAAGCAGCCCGGCATCGTCACGGTACTCGGCGGCGGCTATGTCAATACCGAATTGCGTGAATTGAAAGAGCCGCGCGTTTTCGACCATTTCGACCATGTGATGCTCGATGACGGCGAAAGGCCGCTGCTCGCCCTGCTCGACTATCTCGACGGCACGCGGACGCTCTCTGGCCTCGTGCGCAGCTTCGTGCGCATCGACGGCGAGGTGCGTTATATCGACAGCGGCGAACCCGACATTCCTTTTTCTGATACCGGCACGCCGACCTGGGATGGCTTGGCTCTCGATGGCTACCTGTCGCTGCTCGACATGCTCAATCCCATGCACCGGCTATGGTCGGACGGGCGCTGGAACAAGCTGACCGTGGCCCACGGCTGCTACTGGAAAAAGTGCAGTTTCTGCGACACCAGCCTCGGCTATATCGGCCGCTACGACGCCGCCCCGGCCGCCTTGCTGGTCGATCGCATCGAAGCCATCATCGCCGAGACCGGCCAGACCGGCTTTCATTTCGTCGACGAAGCCGCGCCCCCCAAAGCCTTGAAGGCGCTGGCCGACGAATTGCAGCGGCGCCAGCGGGCGATTTCGTGGTGGGGCAATATCCGCTTCGAAAAATCCTTCACCCCGGAACTCTGCCGGCAGTTGGCGGACAGCGGCTGCATCGCCGTCTCCGGCGGCCTGGAAGTCGCCTCCGACCGCCTGCTCGCGCTGATGCAAAAAGGCGTCTCGGTCGAGCAGGTGGCCCGCGTCACCCACGCCTTCAGCGAGGTCGGCATCCTGGTCCATGCCTATCTGATGTACGGCTTTCCGACGCAAACCGTGCAGGACACCGTCGATGCGCTCGAATACGTGCGCCAGTTGTTCGCCGCGGGCTGCATCCAGTCGGGCTTTTTCCACCGTTTTTCCTGCACCGTGCATTCGCCGGTCGGCAAGAATCCCGCCGCCTACGGCATCCGCCTGAAGCCCTTGCCGCCGGTCAGTTTCGCCCGCAACGACGTGCCATTCATCGACCCCGCCGGCGTCGACCACGCCCGTCTCGGCCAGGCGCTGAACAAAGCCTTGTACAACTACATGCACGGCCTTGGACTGGACGAGGATGTCCGCGTCTGGTTCGATCAGCGCGCGCCCAAGCCGCGCGTCGGCCGGCAGTTCATTGCCAGGGCGTTGCGCCGGGGGCAGTAATTCCATTTCCAAATCAACCGATGACTTTGTCGGCTTCGCTTGCCGTGCAACCGCACTGTCTGCGCTTCGCCTTCGCGTGCTCGGCTGATTTAAAAATGGAATAAAACCCCTTGTTGGGCGGCAGTCCATCAGGGTGAATTCCACGCACTACCAAAATTTCATTGCTTAAACTTTACTTTCATCATTGGCCGCTGATCTATGGATGCTCTGAACAACCGCCATTTTCGTCCTATATGTCATAAAACATGCAAAAAAAATGGTGGTTTTTTCCGGTTAGGCTCGAAATTTCAGGATATATACGGGTTTCTTCCCCCCATTCCCGTTTCACGGGCGCACCTCTCCTGCCAAGGGCAGCAGGCGTTTGCGCGCCAGCCACAGGTTCGCCAGGGCAAACAGGGTGACAATCTGCCCGGTGTTCTTGGCAAGTCCCCGATAGCGTACCTTCACATAGCCAAATTGCCGCTTGATGACCCGGAACGGGTGTTCAACCACTGCCCGCACAGCCGACAGCATCCGGTTGAAGGCTTTCTGTTGCTCGGTCAGCTTGCCACCCACCGGTTTCTTGGTCGGGGTCAGTATGGACAAGTCGCCTTCCTTCTCGAAGTCCTCGATCGTCCGGTTCTTCTTTCGAGCCTCGCGCCCGATGCGGATCGTCTCCTCGGCGCCGTCCGTGCCCATTGGAGCATCGAGAACCATCTGCACTGGTGCATGGACGTGGCCCTCGCCGATGATCAGATGCGTGCCCGCAGCGGCCACGCCGCCCATAACATGGCAGTGCTCAAGCACATCACCTTGAATCTCATCCGCCTTGATCCCTCCCCACGCAAGGGCGGCATCAAGGCCCGCCGCCTCATCGCCGCCACCTCCGATAGCTACCGCGCTCATCTACTCGGCTTGGCTTGAACTTTCATGCGATTGCCCTGGGGCGGCCAGGAACACCAGTTCGCGCTCTTCTCCATCGCGATATAATGAAAAGCTTTTCCGCAGTTCGGTCGTCAGACGGCCCTGTTTCAAGAAATCACCCATGCCCAAGAAATTGTTCATCCGCACTTTCGGGTGCCAGATGAATGAGTACGATTCGGACAAGATGGCCGACGTGCTCAACGCTGCCGAGGGGGTCATCAAGACCGACAACCCCGAGGAGGCCGACATCATCCTGTTCAATACCTGTTCGGTGCGCGAGAAGGCGCAGGAGAAGGTGTTTCACGATCTCGGCCGGGTTCGGCATCTGAAGCAGTTGAAGCCGGATCTGGTGATCGGCGTCGGCGGCTGCGTCGCCAGCCAGGAGGGGGCGGCCATCGTTGCCCGCGCGCCGTTTGTCGACGTGGTGTTCGGGCCGCAGACGCTGCATCGGCTGCCGCAGTTGATCGCCGAGCGGCAGAGCGGCGGCAAGGCGGCGGTCGATGTTTCCTTTCCCGAGATCGAGAAGTTCGACGCCCTGCCGCCGGCCCGGATCAAGGGCGCTTCGGCCTTCGTCTCGATCATGGAGGGCTGCTCCAGGTTCTGCACGTATTGCATCGTGCCCTATACCCGCGGCCACGAGGTCTCAAGGCCGTTCGCCGACGTGCTGACCGAGGTCGCCGACCTGGCCGCGCACGGCGTCAAGGAAGTGACGCTGCTCGGCCAGAATGTCAATGCTTACCGCGGCGACATGGAGGGCAGCGACGAGAAGGCCGACCTGGCGATGCTGATCGAGTACATCGCCGAGGCGCCGGGCATCGAGCGCATCCGCTACACGACCTCGCATCCCTGCGAGATGAGCCAGCGCCTGATCGACGTTTACGCCAAAGTACCGAA